>DUEF01000111.1 GCA_011176555.1 Caldilineae bacterium | reverse complement strand
CCGGCCGGGATGCGGGCCAACGTCTTGCCGCCGGGTTTTTCCATCAGGGGGGCGCTTACGGTCTTGACATACGCTCCCGGCAGCCGCCCGGGCGAGGAAGCGTATGCACCGGTTTCGGCGGCGGGCGTCGCGGGGGCGGGGGTTGGCGTGGCGGTGGGAGGCTGGGCAGATGCAGAATCAGGGGGGGGCGTAGCCGTCGCTGGCGGATGAGTCGGCAGTTTGGGCGGTTTGGCCAGTTCGACTGCCGTATTTGAGGCTGGCGTTTTTTCCAACCCCCCATTACAGGCCGCCAGCGTCACGATGGTGAGAAGAAGGAGGCCGAGCAAGAGACTTAGCCGGATTCGATCCCGCGCTGTGTCCGAGAAGTGCATTCTAAAAACGCCAAGCAGTGAATTTGCCATGATCTATTCGTACCGGAGCGCGTCGATGGGATGGAGTTGGGAGGCGCGCAGCGCGGGGAAGATGCCAAAGACAAGGCCGACAACCGTGCTGACGCCTGTCGCCAGCAAAATGGCGTCGAGTGTGACGACAGATTGCAGATCCTCTGATAAACTGGCAATGGCCTGGGCGCCGATAAACCCCAAAATCATGCCCAAAATCCCGCCCAACAGGCTGAGAACCATCGCCTCGACCAGGAATTGGGTGAGGATATGGCGGCGTTTGGCTCCCACCGCCTTGCGTAGCCCGATCTCCCGCGTCCTTTCGGTCACAGAGACCAACATGATGTTCATGATGCCGATTCCGCCAACCAGAAGGCTGATGGCGGCTACGCCGCCCAAGAACAAATTCATCACGCCAATGATGCTGCCAAAGATATCGAGGATGTCGGCCTGGTTGATGACACTAAAATCGTCTTCATTGAGGAATGTGATATTGTGGCGCTGACGCAGCAAGTTTTCGATTTGAGCAGTGGCTTCATCGAGTCGATCTTCGCTGACAACTTTGGCCAAGATGAGCGAGAGCGTGGGTTCGCCGCGCGGGCTGCGCAGGTAGGGGAACAGACGTTGCTGGGCCGTGGTGAAAGGAACAAAGACATAGTTATCGAAACTGCCAAAACCGCCACCGCCCTTTTCTTCCATCACGGCGATCACCCGGAAAGGGATGCCGTTTATTCGAATCGTTTGATCGAGGGGGAAATCGCCGGGTGCAAAAAGCTCTTCCGCCACTTTGCTGCCCAAAATAACGACTCGAGCCTGTCCGGCGATATCTTCGGGGCTGATCCAACGCCCTTCCTGCACGGCGTAGTTACGGACGTTTGGGAAAACGTCGTTCGTGCCCGTAACATTCAGACGCAGCGTAGTCTTGCCATGCGAGACATCGGCGTAGCCATCGACTTCGGGAACGGCGGCAATGAGATCGGGGGTCAGCAAAGGATCATTGATGGCGCGCCAGTCACCGTTGGTGAGGGGATTAGCGGGGCGGCGTTGGGTTCCGCCTCCGGGTTGGGCGTCGCTCAATTTTCCAGGAAGGATGATCAACAGATTGGAGCCAGCGCTTTGTAGTTGTTCGGTGACCATTTGTTGCACACCCTGGCCCACGCTCATCAGGGCGATGACCGCGCCAACGCCGATGATGATGCCCAACATAGTCAGAATCGAACGCAGTTTATTGGCGGAAAGTGCGCGCAGGGCGATACGGAAGGATTCGATAATACTCATGCACCCTCCTCAGCGCCCATCTGGGTGACAATCGACTGTGTTTCAACCGATCCCGGATCACTTTGTTCGTCGGGATGAATTTTTTCTTCAGCTAAGGAGGGCGCTCCGTTGTTATCGGCTCCATTCTCATGATGAGCGATATCCCTCGCTCGGCGCGTATAGGCTCTGTCACCGGCTTGGCGGGGATTTTTAACCGAGCTATCACTCAGAACCTGCCCATCCTGCAAGCGAATGATGCGGCGCGTATGTTCGGCGATCTCCGGTTCGTGCGTCACGAAAATGATGGTGATGTCCTGCTGTGCGTTGAGATCTTGGAAGATGCGCATGATCTCGGCGCCCGATTTGGAGTCGAGATTGCCGGTAGGTTCGTCCGCCAAAATAATGTTGGGTTCATTGACCAACGCTCGGGCGATCGCGACTCGTTGTTGCTGGCCACCGGATAGTTCGTTAGGGTTGTGGTGGATGCGGTCGCCCAGGCCCACCAATTCCAGGGCGGCGATCGCTTGTTCTCGGCGATTTTTGGCCCCAGCATACACCAGGGGCAGCTCCACATTTGCCAGCGCGGAGGTGCGGGGTAGGAGATTGAAGCTCTGGAAGACAAAACCTATTTTGCGATTGCGAATTTCCGCCAGATGATCGTCATCCATCCCGCCCACGTCCTGTCCATCCAGCAGGTAGCGACCACTTGTCGGCACATCCAGCGCGCCCAAGATATTCATCAAGGTGGATTTACCTGACCCGGATGGCCCCATGATGGCGACCAATTCGCCGGGGTGCACCTCCAGGGAGACGCCGCGCAAGGCGCGCACCTCCACCTCGCCCATTTGATAGACTTTGGTGACGTCTTTGATTTCGATGAGAGCATGATTTTGGTCCACCGGATCATCCTCCCCCGAACATCTGCTGCCGAAGGACGTCGCTGGTGTTGATGCGGCGCACGGCCAATTGCTCACCCACTTCGAGACCGGAGACGATCTCGCTGAATTGCTCGCTCCTCAGACCGATGACGATATCTCTTCTTTGGGGAATGCCATCCTCGATAACCTCAACATACGGCTGTCCAGTTTGCTGATCCAGGTGGATCACCCGGTTAGGCAGCACAATGACATCTCGCGCCTCATCAGTAGTGATGGTGACGGCCGCGGTCAATCCGGGGCGAAGTGGCGCATCGGTCGGATCTAAGGTGATGGTGACTCGGTAGGTGACGATGGCGTTGCTTGGCGTAAGTCCGCCGGAACCTGCCACTGGATCAATTTGGGATACGGTTCCGCTGAGCTCCGTATCTGCTAGGGCGTCGATGGTGATCAAAGCAGGCTGCCCCACAGCCAATTGTGCAATGTCTATCTCGTCGACGTTGAGTTCGACATGGAAATCGCTGGTATCGGTCAGGACGATGGCAGGTAAACCCGGCGTGGGGATTTCGTTCGCGCGGATGTTGATGTCGCTGACCACACCGGAGATAGAGGCGATCAGTTCCGTGTTCGTCAGGGCCAGCTGCGCTTGTCTAACCGCGATATCGGCTTGGTCCACCTGCGTTTTTAGAACATCCAATTCCTCTGGACTGGGGCCGCGCTTCAAGCGGGCCAGCGCGGCTTCCGCTTGCACAACCGCCGACTCGGCAGCGGCAATTTGGGCCAATGCCGTCGCTTTCTGACCGGCCGTCGCTGGCGTCAGGGTGTTTTTCACGTTCGCCTTGGCCACTTCATAATCGATCGTGGCCTGTTCGAGCTGAACGGCTTGGGGCATCATAGCCGCCTGGGGCATGTGGGCGATTTCATTGTAAGCGCGTTGCGCGGCATCGAGCATGACTTTGGCGCGCTTCTCGTTGGCTTCGGCGGCCGCCCGTTGCGAAGCGGTGGGCCCCTTCAATAGATCCTGGTAGGACGCGCGGGCGGCTTCGACATTGGCGCGGGCTGATTCGACCGCTGCTTCGGCGGCGGCGATATCAATCTCATCCGGCTCTTTCTGCGTTTGAGCAAGTCGAATTTCCGCCAGTTTTTTGTTGATCTGAGCTTGTTCTAGGGCCAATTGCAACTCGTCTGAACTCAACCTGGCTAAAATATCCCCCGCCTCGACGCTATCACCGACCTGAGGGTAAACAACATCGACAACGCCTGTCCCGCGAAAGGAGAGATTTGCCTTGGCGAGAGGCTCGATGGAACCAGTTGTGGAGACGGTGGACGCGATATCGCCCATTTCCACCGTGTAGGTTTCGTAAGCAGGGGAAGGGGGTTCTTTTTCTTTTGCTGTCGCCTGGTACATGAACCATGAGGCAGCGACGACAACGGCCAAAATAACGACAGCGGTAATGATTCGACGCATAATCTAGAGGGCTTCCTTGGAAGTTGAAATCGAATTGGGGAGGTGATGACATTCGGGCCAACGTTAATCTTGAAGTCTAGCTAGCTCCGAAAAGGGCGGGTAGTTGAGACGCCCCTACGCGCAACCCTACATTGACCAGCGCGTACAGAATGGCTACAGCAATTGCTCCGCCTTTGCCCATGCCGATGGCGGCGCGTAGGAGAACATAGATCAGGATGAGGTGCCAGAGGGAAAAAATATCAACCTGAGTTGCGGCGACATAGATGGGGTTCGTCTGATCCTTTGCTAAATCACCTGTCGCAATAAAATACGAGAGGCCCGGACTGCGCACAAACGCATCGGTGAACATGCCGAAAGCGCTGTACACCAGGTTGCGAATCACAAAAGGAATCCATGTCCACAGGATAAGCGCCCACATGCTTGTGGCCTTGGGGTTAGCGCCTCCAATTGAAGCGCTAAGAAAGATGAGCAAGGTGCTCAAAACCCAGGCCAAAAGCAACCCCAACAGAATGCCAATGGCGCCTTGGATCAACATGAAGTTGGGCTGCATGAAGCGTTCCATTGCCGTCTGCGCAGTTTCTAGTTGTTCCGGCGTCAGGTTTTGGTTGCTCAGTTGGATCTGCGCCAGCTTCTGTCCGATAACCAGGAGGTAGTCGAGGTTCACCCATAGGAGAAGAATCGCTGAAAGGAGCGAAAGCAGGGCGGGAAACCACCAACTGCGCGGGTGAAAACTAATCCGGCGAAGAGCCTGTCCCGGGGCGGCAATGATATCAAGAAGATCGACAAGTACGTTTGTTGGTTCGGGAGGAGGCGTAGTTAATGTCATGCGCACAATCCTTTTCCATCAGAAGTGCAAGAAACAATCACAATGATTTATCCTACCATTTTTGTGGGGAAAAAGCACGTTTCGTCTATCTCGATCGAGCGTGTTCCAATTCACTACTACGATCGGTGCATTTACCTTTACGGATGATAGGCCCTTGCGGTTTCATTTCCGTGAACAAATCCGTGAACAAATCATGTCTGAACGCGGCGTTTATCATCGAACTTGAGTTGCTTTAGTGCAGCGATTGTGTTATGCTTCGCTAGATAGCGTTTTACAATAAACGCACACATAGTCTCAAGGTCATTTCCAGATTATGCGTATGGCCGATACATGTTACAAATCCAATTGGCGGCATAGAAGCATTATCTGGCTGCATCAATTTTCCAGATGCATTTCGAGAAAAGGAGAATCTTATGCGTAGTTCCAAAGTGCCGGATATCGTCGTTGGCCGTCTGCCAATTTATCTTCGCGTACTCAATTATCTGATTGCTGAGGGTAGACAGATTACTTCTTCTCAGGAGTTGGGAGATCGTTTGGGGATCAGTTCCGCCCAAATTCGCAAGGACCTATCACATTTTGGGGAATTCGGAAAGCAGGGAACGGGTTACGATGTCATTTTTCTGCGTGATCAATTGAAGCGCATTCTCAATCTCAATCATAATTGGCCCGTGGTGCTCATCGGCGCTGGTGACCTCGGACATGCTTTGGCGCATTACCAGCGCTTCGCTATTGGTGGTTTCGACATCGTGGGCGTGTTTGACAACGATCCAGAAAAAATCGGTAAATCGTATGGACGTTACACTGTGCGAGATGTCGCTGAACTGGCGGATGTCATACGGGAATACAACGTCAAAATGGGAATTATCGCCGTCTCGGCGGAGTCAGCGCGGGAAGTCGCCAACATGCTGATAGAAAATGGGGTCACCTCGATTCTCAATTATGCTCCCGTCACCCTCATGGCGCCTTTAGGCGTGCGTATTCAGTATAT
>DUEF01000110.1 GCA_011176555.1 Caldilineae bacterium | reverse complement strand
GCGATTTTGTCGCCCCGCCCGTCGAGTCTCCTCCCGCCGCATCTAACATGAACGAGGAGCAGGCAATGATCCTGCGCATGGTGGCGGAGGGCAAGATCACCGCCGCGGAAGGCGACCAATTGCTGGAGGCGCTGCAATGAATCTTTTCGCACCAGGCAAGGACATCATCGTCCGCCCAAAAACGCTCGACCGCTGGCAAGGCAGGCGGGAGCTATCGGCCAGAACTCCGCGCCGCCACGGACGTCTAACCAAGCCCTTGACTGCCGTTGGCATCCTGGGCGGGCTGGCGCTGGGCGCAGCTGCAACCGTCATCGTGGCCGGCGGCTTATTGGTCGTAGGGATCGGGATTCTGGCCGTCGGCGTGCTGGCGCTGGGCAGACTCTGGCTCAAAGCCCAGCGCTCAGGCGTGTGGCTGCACGTGCTGGTGGACAACGATGACGTAGTCATTTCCCTGGTCTTCCCCCTGCCCATCTCCCTCGTCTGCCGGGGTTTGCAGCTCGTCCCCGCGACCGATGACGCCGTGGAAATGGCCAGGATGATTCTGGAAGACCCCGAGCTATTGGATACACTCCACACAGACGCCATCGAAATCACGGTGGATGACGGTGCCGATCACATCGAAGTGGTCGTCGGGCCCAGACGCAAACGCTGGCGCGCATTCCAGTTCCGCCCCATACGCGCAATCTCGAAAACACAATTTTCACCAATCACGGAGGAAATCAATCATGTCTAACGAACGCTTGCAGATTTTGAAAATGCTGGAAGAAGGCAAGATCACAGCCGAAGAGGCATCCCGTTTGCTGGAGGCGCTGAAGGTGGACCAAACCGACGACAAGGGCGCAACCCAGGCCGTCTGGCAGACATCGCACAAGGCCAAATGGATGCGCATCGAAGTCGAGGAGCGTAACGGCAACCGGGTGCATATCAAGTTGCCCGTTCCCATCATCCGGGCGGCGCTGCGCCTGGGCGGTCACTTCAACATGGGCGGGTTCGACAGCGAAGAACTTGGTCCCGAAATCATGGACGCACTGGAGGCCGCTATGGCTGAGGGCGAAACAGGCCTGCTGGTGGATGTGGTGGAGGATGATGGCGACCACGTGCAAATCTATCTGGATTAAAAGTGACGGAACCGAAGACGGGGGCCAGTTGACTCACCTCCGTCTTCGGTTGCTTTCGTCATTGTACGGTTCAGGCGTAAAAACCCTGACGTGTTGCTGGCGCTGAAATGTAGGGAGCGTCAGTGAATGGGACGAAAGTGGGGAAGCGTCCAGTTTGAAAGAAAAGAGCTTTATGGTAAACTGGGTTGAGTTTTTTGACTCACTCCCAGCAGTTGCTCTATCCACGGAGGCGATATGGCGTAGAACGCAAAGTGACAGTTTCAATTCAACCCTTTTTCACGCTTTTTTGATGGAGGAACATCATGCCGTTATCAAAAAAACTTGGCGCCGAGTTTCTGGGCACATTCTGGCTGGTTCTGGGCGGATGCGGCAGCGCTGTGCTAGCCGCAGGCATCCCGAATGTCGGCATTGGCTTTGCGGGTGTGGCGCTCGCTTTCGGGCTCACCGTTTTGACCATGGTTTACGCCGTTGGCGGCATCTCGGGAGGGCATTTCAATCCGGCCGTGTCGGTGGGATTGTGGCTGGGAAAACGCTTTCCCGCCAAGGAAGTGATTCCCTACATTGTAACGCAAGTCGTGGCTGCCGTCGTGGCCGCGGGCGTGCTCTACGTCATCGCCAATGGCAAGGCGGGATTCGATGCCGCCAGCAGCGGTTTCGCCGCCAATGGCTACGGTGCACATTCGCCGGAAGGCTACTCCCTGCTGGCGGGCCTGGTCACCGAGATCGTGATGACGTTTATGTTTTTGATGGTGATCCTGGGCGCAACGCACAAGCGGGCCCCCGCCGGCTTCGCCGGTCTCGCCATCGGTCTGGCCCTGACGTTGATTCATCTGGTCAGCATCCCTGTCACCAACACCTCGGTGAATCCCGCCCGCAGCACGGGCCCGGCGCTTTTCGTGGGCGGATGGGCGCTGGCGCAGTTGTGGATGTTCTGGGTGGCCCCGCTGATTGGCGCGGCGCTGGCGGGCCTGGCCTTCCGCTGGTTTGAGAACGGAGAGGAAACAGCGTAGACAACGCAAACAAGCAACAGACATGCCCGTGGCAAGACGAAGCCCTGGCCCCGGTTGCGTGGCGCTTGGATGCCCGGGCGCAAACCTACGTCCATCACCAACCCATCTCCCTCCCCCGCCATGACCGCTGAAGACAGCCATTGACTCTGGAATGGCATTGCGAAACCTGCCAGCGGAACGACGAGGACACCGAGTTGGACCTGCCCCCGCCCCTTGATTGAAAAAGCACGTCATTTCGACGACCACAGGGAGGAGAAATCCCCAACATGACGCGAGTGTGCAACTATGTAGGGGATGTCTCGCTCCGCTTCGACATGACGTTATCCTCAGACAATACGCCAATCCTCCACCAACACCATTCGCCCATCGGCGTCAGGTTCGTAGTGGATCAGTCCTTGAGGCACATGGCTGGCGACGACGACATGGCCGGCGTCCATGTATTCCCACAGTAACTGAAATGGCTTCTTGCCGGCCACCCATTTTTCCACAATCACCAGACCGTGGCCGGGCAAAATGGTGAAAACAGCCAGGCGAGGATCATCGGGGTTCTGCAATGCCTCGGATTTGGCGAACGCACGGCGCACGGCATTCGCTTGCGCCTCTGTCGCACAGGACACCAGATAGTGAAAATAGGGCTGATCCAGCGAGACATACTCCACAAATGTTGGGTTGTAGGAGGAGATGCCGCGATGACCGTGCAGTTTGGAACGCACGACCGGAACCTGATCCTCGACTTGCCAATCAGAATCCAATGAGATGCGCGGGAGAGCCGCGTCCATCTCCATCATCTCCACCGCTTCTGAAGAGGGGGAGTCGTTGCGCTTCTTTTCCACATTGCGAACAAAGGCGCCGATGCCGCCAGGGCGCACCCCGGTCAGGATCGCCAATTCGTCTTCAGTGATATTGTCTTTATCGACGGGACGAGCGCTGCCGGTAATCGTGGCGATCAGAGCATCGAGCTTGGGCTCCCAGGTGGCGTAACAGCCCTCGCTGTACTGGCTGGCCACCGAACTCTCGACAGCAGGCACTTGCACCAACTCGTTGATCTTGATCATGTCGGTGAAGAAGTTACGTTTCCCAAATTCTAACGCGGCCACGCGCATGGCCTCCGGTGTATCCAGACTGCGCCAGAAATCGTAGGGGATGTGTTCTCCCACGACTTCGTGATCGGTGACTTCGTGGGTGCTGACCGTCGTCACCGTGCGCAACACGATGTCATCATAAAACCAGGGGTCGCTGGCGTAGCTGCGGGGATAAGCGCCCACCAGATCGAAATGGTAGACTTCTTCGGGACTATCTTCTCCCACGACGAGAAGGATATGCAGCCCTTTGGCCTGGGCCTGCACCACCCGTTCGAGCGCCAGAATCGGCCCGCCGCGCAGGCCCTGTTCGATCAACACCTCGTAAGCATGGGGAGCGAGACCGTCGAACTGAAAATCAGCGGGGTCTATGGGCTCTTTCTTCAATGCGGCATCCAAGTGATCCAGTAGCGCTTGTAACTCTGCAGGGCGCACATGCAACATCGTGTAAACGGTCGGCATACGTTTGAGTTTGAAGCGAATACGGCCAGTCAACACCAATGACTTGCGCCAATTGAGGGGAACGCCAAAATGGGCGGTTGTCAGTAGAATGTCGGTGTCGTCAGTGGGTTTTTCTTGCACCGTGTGCCCCAGTGCTTCAAAACGCTCTAGCACCCCGCTTGCCACCTCTTCCAATACTGCATCCATGGGACCAGGCACGAACACGACTTTGGTTTTTTTTAGCCAATCATGTTGGGGTTTATCAAGAGCAAACGCCATTGGTTGCGAGAGAGCCATTTTCGTCTCCTTTCAGCTCAGAATCAGTGAATAAGGATGTAACTGTACAGGTCACCGTCATTTCGACGACCAACGGGAGGAGAAATCCCCTCGCTATGAGAAATCTCCCTCCCAAATAGGGGGATGTCTCACATCCGTTCGACATGACGCAAAAAGATCGGCTTCACCTATATAGTCAATAAGGAATAAGGATTAATTGAACCATGCCAAGAACGCTCCATACGATGGTAGTCTACACTAAGAAATGGGCGGCAAGCAAACGGGGCAAGTGACGGGTGGCCGGTGACGGGAGGCGGGAGGCAGATGTGATCAGGTCAATCGATTTGCGAATAAGGCAACTTGCCACTTGCAACACATTCACAGGCGTCAGTCCTTTTCCAGCCGGTACGTATGCTCGATGTGGGCGGTTTTCCCCAACATGGCCGAGGCGGAACAGTATTTTTCTTCGGAAAGCGCGATAGCCCGCTCCAGCTTCTCTTCGTCTACATCGCCCTGAACCACATACTCGATGGTGATGTTGGTATAGACCATGGGGTAGTCGTCGGCCCTTTCTCCTTTCACGGTCACTTGCAGGCCGGTCATGGGCTGACGCTGACGCCGCAGGATGTGAACGACATCCACCGCGGTGCAACCCGCCAACCCCACCAGCAACATCTCCATGGGTGCAGGCCCGGCGCTGGTTTCTTCCTCTTTAGGTTTGCTATCCAACACCAGCGTGTGACCAGAACCCGTCACAGTCGAAAAAGCATTGCCGTCAATCCATTGCACAGAAACTTCGTTCATTGTTTCAAACACCTCTTTGATTTGAGTGGCGTTATTTTCTTTTGGCCAACACCACATGGACGTTGATCCGATCAGGAGCGATCGTGAGCAACTGGGCGCCGGCCTGACTGAAAAGACGAGCGATATCAGGCGGAGTGCAAAAATGGCTCTGCATCAGGGCCAATTTCTCGGCGACAGCGATACCCTTGACCGCCAAATGCCGGATGTCGGGCTCTTCGATCACCAATCGCCCGCCCGGACGTAGAACCCGCACCAACTCGCTGGCGGCCAGAGCCTGATCGGCGAAATGGTGGAAGGCGTCAACCACGTAGATGCGATCGATGCTATCAGAAACGAAGGGAAGCGCCTCCGCCAGAGAACGCGTGGCCGGAATTCCTTTTTCCAGTGTGCCATCCAACATCTGGGGCGAGGGATCGACGACCACGATGTGCGCGCCGATGTCGGCCAACCCCTGGGCGACGCGTCCGGTGCCGCCGCCGATATCCAGCACCAATTGCCCAGGCTTCGCCTGAAGATGGCCAAAAAGGACTTCGTGGTGCATCTCGCCGAAGACGCGGTCGTAGATGGGAGCGATCCAGTTGAAGTGGCCGTAACGGGGTTTGATTTTCATAAGATGGTCGGACGAAGTTTAGAGGGCGGCCTCAGGCAAACAACAACGGGCTGAAGGATCGTTCCGAGGCTCACGCAGCTTGAAGGACGCCGCCAAACTGCCCAAAGCCAGGAGCATCGCCAGCATAAACAGCATAGGATAGCTCACCCAGGCTGTCAACAATCCGACCAGCAGCGGGGCCACCGCCAGCGGCGCTAAAACAGTGTTTCTCAGGGCCACGCACATCGGTCGGGTCACTTCATCGGCCATCTCCAGGATGATATTCGAGTAACCGACCTGCACGCCGCTGAGGGTTGCGCCCAGAAGTAGGAACACGCCGCCGTACAGCCACGTCTGCGTGGCGGGCGTCAGCCACGCCAGCGCGGCGGCGGCCGCCGCGGCGGCGGCTGTGCCGGTGATCACGCTGCGGTTGCCGTGCGTGTCGGACAGCCACGCCCAGAGCACGTTTGAGCCGGCGGCGCCGACCATCTGCAACGAGAGGTACAGACCAATGGCGGCGAGGGGAACGCCCAGGTCGTTGCGAGCGTAAACCACGAAAAACGGCGCCAGCGCCAAACTCAGAACCGTCAACGATTGCGTGAGCAGGAGCAGGCGCAGATTCCCGCTGTGTTTTAGAAGCCGCATCGACACCGGCAACAAGGCGCGGGGGCTCGATAGCAATCGCTCTGTCGGGCTGGGCGGCTCCTTGATCAGGATGAAACCAATGAGGGCGACGGCTAACGTCCCCGCACTCAGCGCCAGGATCAGGGCGTAATTGGTGGGGAACGGCAGCAAATCGGGCTGCCCCAGGATCCATTTGACGACGAGCCCGGCCAGGATCGCCAGCAGGTAGCCAAAGAGCTGTTTCGCACCGGAAAACCGGCCGCGTCGCCGCGCCGGAATCGCCCGCGCAAAAATGTCAGCGTACACCACTGTGCCCATGCCGCCAATGAACGAAAATAGGCCAAAAAGGGCGATGATCGCCGTCAAAACCAGGCCTGGCCGCGTCAAACCAAACTGAAAAGTCAGCCAGGCCAGGAGGGCCAGCGCGAGAAAGCGAATGGTGATAATCGCCACCAGCCAGGGCTTTTTCCGCGAGCGGCCATCGATCAGGTAGGCGGTGTAGAGCTGGGGGATGAATTGGCCAACGTTCTGCAAAGTCGCCATCAAACCCACGGCCGCAGCCGCCGGCGTTAGTATCGCCACCAGGCTGGGCATGACGGTGTGGATGCTGGAAAAGGCGGCCGACGCCTGAAAAAAGATGCCGTGAATCAGCCCCGCGGCGAAGTTGCGCCGATAATGCGGCGGCATGGCCGCGAGCTCGGTCGCATCGGCGGCGATAGCAGTCGGTGCAGTCATGGAGGGCGGGTTAGTGATGCGAGCGGTGCAGGCGGCGCGGGTTGTGAGCAAGCGAGCCATCAGCCAGCGCGGCCAGGGCGTCATCGATGGTTTTCAGATCGGTCAGAACCACTTCCACGCCCAAAGCCCGAACATTGTTCATGGCTGACGGGCCTATGCCCCGCGCAATCAAGAGATCACACCCCTGGAGCGGCAGGAATTTCGTTTGAAAACCTCCGCCGCCACCGCGCCCATGGCCATGACCATAACCGTGGCCGTGATCATGATCATGGTCATGCTTATGATGGCGGCTGTGGTGGCCTTCCAGGTTCCGTTCGATTACTTCCGTGGATGTCACTTCACCATCTTTGATCGTGATGAAAGAGAGATATCGGGCCTGACCAAAATGGGCGGAGATGGTCTTGCCGTCGTCGGTGACAAAAGCGATTTTCATGGGGTTCCTCGATGTGAAACGCAAAACGAGAGGTGGCGTAGCCACAGGCGCATGGCGACATGATGCGTGTTGCGTGTTCCGTTGAATCGGCGCCAAAAGAACGGAAGACGCAATACGCACCACGCATCATACATTAACGCCTGGCCACGGCGAAAGGCAATTCGGAGAGCGTAGGATGGGCGGGGAAGATCGCGGCCAGGTCGGATACAGTCGCTTCCAGACCGATGGCGAGAGCGATGGGAGCGAGCACATCGGCGGCATGACCGCCCACCGCCGATCCGCCCAAAACTCGACCGGTTTCGGGGTCGCTGACGAGGGTGACGAATCCGGCCTCGTCGTTCACCAACAAGCTCTTCAGCGCCTCGCGGGCTTCCACTCTCTGCACGTTCACCGACCGCCCTTCTGCGGCCGCGCGCTCGGCGGTGAGCCCCACCTGCGCCACTTGCGGGTGCGTGTACACAGCCTCGACATAGGTTGCAGGTCGGAGGGGCGGCGTCTGCACCCCGGTGGCGTGGCGCGCACCGGTCCAGGCCTGCGCCCAGGCTTTGTTCACCACCAACGGCGCTCCCGTGACATCGCCAGCAGCATAGATGTGCGGAACGGCGGTGCGCGCGTACGCATCCACTGCCAGCTCGCGCAACCCCGCGGCAAAACCCGCCGCCTCGAGATTCAGGTTCGCCACATCGGGCCGGCGGCCAATGGCGATGAAGGCCTCGTCCGCTGTAAACGTGCGGCCATCCTTCAGCGTCGCGGCTACGCCCGACCCTGTGCTCTGTAGCTCGGCCACCGGCACGCCCTCGACCAGCTCCACACCTCGCGCCAGCAGCACCGCCACCAGGTGATTGGTGATGTCCCGCGAGAAGGGAGGCAGCACCCCAAATTCATCCACCAACCACGTCACGCGCACGCCCAAGCTGCTCAAAGCGTAGACGAATTCCGTGCCGGTCACGCCGCCGCCGACCAAAATCATGTGTGCCGGCAAATCATTGCGATGTTTCACCAAACGAGGCGCCCAGATGCGTTTTCCGTCAGGCTTCAATCCAGGCGGGAAGATCGGCCCGGAGCCGGTGGCGACCAGGGCCATATCAAAATTCAAGGTTTGCGCTTCACCTTCGGCCGGTTGCACTTCTACAGTGTGAGAACCAGCGAAACGGGCGGAACCAGTGACAATGCGCACGCCACGCGCTTCCAGGTCGCTCTGCATCGTGGCGTGATACCGGTCGGCCACGCGTTCGATTTCAGAGACCAGATTTGCGTACACGGGCGTCTCGACACCGGCATGATGGAGCAGGTCGGAGGCTGTGAGCAGGACTTTGCTGGGGAGCAAGCTGTGCCAGCCGGCGCGACCACCCAGCGGCGCGTTGCTGATGAGGGTGACGGCGGTAGAATTCGTATCGGCTGCGTTGGCGGCAGCGACGCCGGCCGGCCCGCCGCCGATGATGACGAGTTGTTTCTTGGTGGGCATAATTATCTTTCCGTGAGTTTTTTGTTGACACGGCTGGGGAAAAACACGGATAAAACCATAGAAAAAATCCGTGTTCCCATATCCGTATTGACAAAGAATGAAAACAAAGCAGAAACGGCCATGCAATCGCACCGCATGACCGTTTTCTTAAGCGCAGCGACAGCACCCCCGGAGGGATTCGAACCCCCAACCTACGGTTCCGAAGACCGTTGC
>DUEF01000011.1 GCA_011176555.1 Caldilineae bacterium | reverse complement strand
CCAACTCGGCCAATCGTTCGCGTAAACGGCGCACCAGGGCGTCGATGGCTTGTTCGGTGACGCCGACGCTTTCATCTTCAGGCCACACCACGCGTACAACCGTGTCGCGGCTGACGACGGCCCCTTCCGCTTCCACCAGCGTCTTGAGCAAGCGATATTGGGCCACGGACAGCGGAGGCGTAAGGGCGCGACCGTGGATTTCCACCGTGCGCCGGGTGTCGTCCAGTTGCAAACCCGACTCGGAGGCGGGTGAAACGAGATCCATCGTCAGGGGCGCTGTGGCTCCCGCTTCGACGAAGGTCAAACGAAAACGGAGTGCGATTTGAATCTCATCGCCGTCGTGGAGCACCCGGCTGGCAGTGACCGCCTCGCCGTTGACAAATGTACCGTTTTTGCTGTTTCGATCGAACAAGTAGTAACCATCCTCTCGACGTTGGATGAAGGCGTGCTCGCGTGAAACCACCCGATCGGGAAGAACGATGTCACAATCGGGGCCGCGACCGATGTTCATGAGTTCTTGATTGAGGGGCCAGCGCTGGCTGCCGCCCTCGCCTCGTTGGAGGATGAGCATGGCGACTTCTTGTTGCATGGGATCTCTGTTTGGGAAAGTGAAATGCGTTGACAGTTACGATAAGGCGTTGCTGAGACTGACGATAAAAGCCAGAAGGATGAGGATAGCGGCGAGTGTGGCGAGTGTGGCGTTGGCGCGAATGGCTTCGAGCCAACCAGGATCGGCCACTCGATAGACGCCGCCAGTGGTCACGACATCGTGGGAGCTGAACAACATGTCGGCAAAATCCTCGACAGATGCCGGTCGATCATCTGGATGCATGGCCATGGCGGCCATGATGGCGCGTTCTGTGGTGGCGGTGATGGCGGGGTTGATGGTGCGCGGGAGGGGCAAGCTGGCCGGTTGCAGGAATCGCTGGCGGGCGTCCACAGGCGCTTGCAGGGTGAGCAATTCGTAAAGCGTTGCGCCCAGGGCGTAGATATCGCTGCGGGTGTCGGTGTGGCCGGTGTCGCCGCCGTATTGCTCCAAAGGCGTGTACTGCACAGTGCCGCGTCCCTGCACCACGGTGACGGTGCGACTGTCGTCCGGGGTGAGCAGTTTCACCAGCCCAAAGTCCACCAGTTTGATGTGTCCGCTGGGCGTCAATTTGATGTTGGAGGGTTTGATGTCGCGGTGGACGACAGGAGGCGTGCGGCTGTGCAGATAGATCAGGGCGTCGCATAGCTGTTTCGCCCAATCCTGCACCTGCTCTTCGTCCAGGAACTCGCTTCGCCGTTTGCTTTCGGCAATGATTTCTCGCAAGTCCCGGCCGGGGACAAAATCCATCACCAGGTACTCCCTCTCGTCCTCGGAAAAATAGTCGCTCACCTTGGGCAGGTTGGGATGATCGAGCCGGGCCAGCGTGCTTGCTTCCTTGAAAAATTGTTCCTGGTAAGCTTGCGGCTCATCCTCATAGCCGACCAGGTTGGGCAAAATTTCTTTGATGGCGCAAAGTCGTCCTGTCAGGTGCTGGTCGGCCGCTTTGTAAACAGCGCCCATGCCGCCCTGGCCGATGAGTTCGATCACCTCAAAGCGGTCGCGCAAGACTGTGCCGATGGGGAGTGTGGTGGATGACACGAGATGACGTGATTCAGGTGAGACGAGGCTGGGAGAGGAAGCGATCGGTGATAAAAGGCAAAAGTCCGCCCAAAAAGGCGACAAGCAACGCGCCTGCGCTACCGATTTGCTGTTGGATCAGGGTGCTGCCGGGCAACCAGCCCAGGGCGTACAGCAAGTATAACGTTTGAGCGCCAATGATGGACAACAGCACATTGCGCACCACGACTTCGGGCGAAGCCCGATCACCGTGGCTAAGCAGGTAGTGGATCGCTGTGGCGATGAGGTTGCCGATCAGCGCCACAATGAAGATGTTCAAGTTCACGGGCGTTTCCGGATCGGCCGGGGCGGCAGCGCTCGCAATCGGCGTGATGGTGGGGCTTGGCGATGGCGACGGTGTAGCCGTGGGCGTGGCGGTGGGCGTGGCGGTGGCCGTGGGCGTGGCGGTGGGGGTGGCCGTGGCGGTGGGCGTGGCCGTGGGCGTGGCGGTGGCTAACGAGCCGCCTTCTTCGCTGATGGTGAGGATGCTGGGCGCATCGGAAACAGCGCCATCGCCGGCTGTGGCTGAAAGCTGTAGCGTTCCGGGACGTTCGATGGTGAGTTGGGTGGTGGCGATGCCATCGGTGGTGGTCTCCTGCCGCCGCGGCAATTCGACCCCGGCCTGCTGGTCGAGGAACCGGAATTCCACCAGGGTGCCATCCGGGACGTGGTGTCCGTTCTTGTCCAGCACCGGTCCCGCCCGCAGGATGATCTGATCGCCGGGCGCGATGTCGATGCTGGATCCATCGGTGGCCATTTCTTGCGGTTCATCTTGATCCGCGGTCTGCCGCAAGAGGACGAGCGGGAAGGGGCGCGTCGGGTCGGGTTCCAACTGATGGTCGAGATTATAATTGACGCCCGCCACGCTGACGGGGAGCTGTCCGGCAGGCGTGAGTTCGCGGAAAAGCGTGCGCACCGCAGTCTCCAGAAATGGCTCGACCTTGCTGTAAAGGCCGTAATAGGCCGTCAGTTTGCCGATTTCGGTGTCGCTGAGGAAGTAGGGGGCGTTGAAAGCGAAGACGATGAGCTTTTTGTCGCGTAAGATGTCGGCGCGTTGATCCAAAAAGTGTTTGAGCGCGGCCGAACTGGGTGCGGTTTCTTGATCGACATCCAGCATGGCAAAAACAATCCAGTCGGCGCCGTTGATCAGTCCGTTCAACTCGGTGAAGCGCTCCGGCGTGAGTTGGCTGTCGGCGGGGACGCTGTCTGGATTTTGGCTTTGCTGCAACAGGGTGTCGAGCTCGTCGAAACTGGCGCTGTCGATCAGTTCGGGGCTGACCTGGTCGCTGGCCGCGGGTCCGTGTCCGTAAAGCCGGAGCGCAATCTGCTCCAGGGTGTCGACAGGGATGGCTGGCACAGTCTGACAAGTGGGGCAGTCGCCTTGTGGCCGGGCGTCGGTGAAGATGAGCACTCGCTCGTCCGCCAGGGGGGGACTGGGCAGCCGGTCGGCGATTTCGGTGGCGCCGGGGAAGATCAGCGTGCTGGCGGTGCGCGCAATTTGCGTGACCAGATCAGTATCTTGATTCAGTGTTTCCTGCAAATTCCCGCCCGTGTGTTGCGTTTCGGCCCAGCTCAGTTGCGGGTAGAGCTTGAGCTTCATTTTGATGATACGGGCCAGCGATTCATCGACGCGAGCGTGAAAGGCTGGATCTTCTTCGTATTTTTGGCGGAAGAAGTTGATGGCGTCTTCCATGTTCGCCAGCTGTTGGTTCCAGATGTCATCGCGATCGAATTCGGACAGGATGAGGAGATCGTTGCCAGCCAGGAAGGCTTCTTGCGTGACTCGCCGGGTGGGGAAGCGCTCTGGCTCGTAGGCCTGGTAGTAGCGCTTCAGCGCCCGCACGCCCAGGGCGTCGGAAACCAGGAGGCCGCCACGCGAGCGCCAGGCCTCGAATCCCTCCATGATGGTTTGCAATTCGGGAGCCAGCGAGATGGGCGGGGTGAGTTGGCGAGGGTTTTCCTGGAAGCCCTTGTAGCGAACGTGGGAGGTCATCAAAGCGTCCGTGGTCTCTTCCACCGTGGTCGCTTCCTCCGTCACTGCCCGGAAGGGAGCGAGCTCCACCTGTTGTAGCGATGAGAGGGGTTTCTGCACCGTGGCGACTTCTCGATCTGGGCGACGATCACTGGCCCCCTGACCGGGGAAGTGCTTGGCCACGGTCACAACTTTGCCATCTGAACCCTGATGGACGCCGGTGATGTAGGCCTGACCCATGCGGGCGACCCAATAAGCGTCTCCGCCGAAAGTGCGGCTGCCAGGATAGCCCTTGAGTTCGGGCCGGGGATTGTCGAGCACATCCAACGATGGACCTAGCAGCAGGTTGATCCCCACCGCCGCCAGCTCTCGCCCCACCACTTCGCCTGTCTTCCGCGCAAATTCAGGCTCCCAGGTGGCGCCGATAGCCAGATTGTTGGGCACCGGCGTGAAGCCGTTGATGAGGCGGGTGTAAGGATAGCCATCCCCCTCGTGATCGATCGCCGTCAGAATCGGCAGGCCGGGGATGCCGGCGGCGGCGATATCGGGATTCAGGGCGCCGTCGGGCAAGACGATGGCCGCGTCAAGGTCGCGAAAGGCGTAGGTTTGCAGGTCGTTGGTGAGTTGCCGGACATTCTCCGGGGTGTCGCCCTCATTACGGAAGTTCTCGTTGGCCGTCAGCAACACCACCCCGCCGACATGCAGGTCTCGCACCAGGTGCGCGATATCGCTGTTTGGGCCCGTATCGTTTCCCTGGAAAGTCACCAGAAAAAGTTGCCCCACCCGCTGTTCCACCGTCATGTTGTTGATCACCTGCTGAACGATTGCGTTGATCTGCTCATCGCTGAGGGCGGGCGTTTTTTCTTCTTCCTGAGCCAGCGCAGGCGCGCCGACGATAAGTGGACAGAGAAATAGCAGGAAAAAGATCAGAGAACGCAGACAGGCGCGGCAAAAACTCATAGCCCGAGTATAGAAGTGAGATCGCTCGGGTGTCAAGTGGCTGACCGGGTCGGAAAGGAAGCTCGCACATCTGGTTCCCCCGCCGCCGTGATTTTGTGTCAGGCGAAACTGATAACGATCTTCTGCGCCATTGGGCTTGGCTTGACCGTTGTTCAGATGGGTGGCTATTCAGAGGCTTAGCGAGTCAGGGTGATCACATCTCGCAGCATCGCCGCTGCCGTGGCTGTGGGATCTCGTTCATCGACCTTCATGGAGATTTCTTCGTAGATATCGGTGTGGAAGACAATGCCCATCTGCCAATCGACGACGCCGCCCAAAAAGCTGTCCGCGGGAACCTGGCGGGGCCGCACCGCAAATCGGTAGCGCTCCCCTTGCTGCTCGGCGGTGGCGACCAGTTTGATCCTCCGACCATTGGCTTTCGCCCCGGCCAATTGTTTGGACCCCACCCCGCTGATCCCTTCCACCGTCACATCGGCTAGTGTTGTGGACGCGCCCAACACGGCATTGGCGATGATCACTAACTTGTTGGCTGTATCCCATCCATCGACATCGAGAGAAGGATCCGTCTCGGCCAGGCCGCGGCGTTGCGCTTCCGCCAGGGCGCTTTCGTAATCTTCGCCAGTGGCCATGCGGGAGAGGATGTAATTGGTGGTGGAATTGAAGATCCCTTCGATTTTGTGGATGGTTGCGCCCACAAGGTCGCGTTCGCCCACATTGACGACCGGCAGACCCCCGCAAACCGTGGCGCTGAATGCCAGTTTGGCCTGATTGCGCTGGGCGAGATCGTGCAAGGCTTCGTAATCCAGCACCAGCGGCGCTTTGTTGGCGAGTACGGCGGAACGGCCACGCGCCAACGCCGATCGCACACAGCCCAACGCCGGTTCGCCATCGTTCAGGTTCACGGGCGAGGCCTCCAGCAGGAGATCGTAGTCTCCTGAACGGGCCAGAGACAGGGCGTCAGCCATAGCAACGCCGTGTGGCAGTGTGCAGACGCTGTTCCCGGCCTGCTTGTGCGCAAGCAACGTCGCTAAGTCCAACCCCTCCGTCTGATAAACAGCGCCGCCGCTATCGCCTACGCCCACGACGAGCAGATCGCGCGCGTAGCGCCTGCGAAGGAGGGGCGCTTTGTCGAGCAGGATGCGGGCGAAATGTTGGTGCACGGAACCAAATCCGATCAGGATGAGTCGAACGACGTTTTTGGTGGGTGATTGCAACATGTATCCTCCCGGAAGAAAATGAGAATGCCGGGGTCAGGCGGACGGCAGTGTGCGCTTTGGGCGCGCTGGCGACACGAATGCATTATCGGCCAGGTAAAACCGCCAGGATGCGCGTAGCGCATGTTCATCGCCGCGCACGCCAATCCGGGGCCCGCGACGAATGGTCTGGCCAGACGGGTGACCGGCTTCAATCCAAAGGGTCGAGCCAGTTGTCAGGTCGTGTTCATTGAATGTTTTGTCGATAGCCAGCGCCTGGCAGAGCTTACCCGGGCCACTGGTCGAATGCCGAAGAGCTTGTCGCCTGCGATGGCTCTGCATGATCTCGATCCCTTGTATAGGCTCCAGCGCCCGGATCAACACCGCCTGCCCTTCGCCTTCCGATCCTGTCACCACATTCAGGCAGTGATGCATGCCGTAGATCAGGTACACGTAGGCGACGCCCGCCGGCCCAAACATCACCTGGCTGCGGGGCGTGGGACCGCGATAAGCGTGGGACGCGGCGTCCTCCCGACCCAGATAAGCTTCCACCTCCACGATGCGCCCCACCAGTCGCCCTTGCCTGCATTCTCTCGCAACCAGGCAGCCCAACAGATTGGGTGCAACCTCTAAGGCGGAACGCTCGTAAAACGATCTGGGGAGGACGGTTGCGACCAGCGGCCGCTCTCCGCCTGGCGCTCCTCCTCCAGGTTGCTGAACGCTGGCGGCGGCAATCTCTGGCGGCTTCTCGGAGGAGGATGCGCCGCCCGCGATCGGTATGAGGATGTGAACGATGTTCCCGTCGTGCAAGGTGAATCGGGGGTAATCCTCCTTGGGCACAGGGCGGCGATTGACGAATATCGTGTAAGGAAAGTCCCGGCCCATCACTCGCCCCGAATAACTCGCCTCGAAGTCGGGATAGGTCTTTGCCAGGTGTTCGAGCAGCTCAATCACCGTGGGAGAACCAGACAGCGTCACTTCCAGGCGATAGCGTCCCACCGCCCGGCGCAGAGGCTCGCCAAATCGCACTGTTACGCGAATCGAATCAGTTGACATAGGAATTCAAGAGAAGATGACAGGATTGTCATAAAGGTGAGGTGTTTTTTTCAGGCGAATTTAACACGCGTCTGCCATAATGGTTGCTGATAGCGTATGGCTTATTGAATACGCGAGGAGAATTCGATGTTCACAACAATCTTGATATTGATAGCCGTTGGCGGCATCTTGCTCTGGACTTTCGTCCAAGATCGCGCTGAATCCGCCGCCGATGAAAAACATCCTGTCGAGGACGCGTCTCTGACACGCGACACCCTTTGAAGGTAGGCCATACGTGCATCAAGGGTTTTTTCCCCTATTGGCTTCGGAATGACGGACTACTGAGCGCGATTGCTTGCGGGGCAACCAGCGTCGCCAGACGGGGTGTAAAGAGATTCGCCACGATTATGGTTCAAGTAATCGTCGCGAGCAAAAACAGCAAACGACGCCGCGTTGGGCAGTGTGTCTTGATGAATTTGACAATGTCGCACTGCACACTTTTTTAGTGTCATTCTGAACGGGTTTCCGGGATCACCACGTATCGAAAGATACACTACCGAAGTTGTAATCAAATTGACATTGTTTTTTTATCCGTGATAGAATGCACGGGTTGGTGTGCAAGTCCACAGAAGCATTTTCATCGCAAGTAAACCGCAAATGGCAATCGATTACCTTCCTTTACTGATCCTCTTCGCAACCGCCGGCCTCATCGCTGCCATTGCTATCGCGATGCCCTCGGTGCTGGGCCCCAAAAATCCCAACAAGATGAAGCAGGAGCCTATCGAATCGGGCATGATTCCCTTTGCCGATGCCCGGAGACGGTTCCCGGTGCAGTATTACATGGTTGCGCTCATGTTCATCCTGTTTGATATCGAGGTCGTCTTCCTTTATCCCTGGGCTGTGATGCTCAACAAACTAAAGGTTTTTGGCTTGATCGAAATGGGCGTCTTTTTGGTGATTTTGTTGATCGGTTACGCCTATGTTTGGAAAAAAGGAGCATTCGAATGGGATTAATTCAATACGCGTTCGGCGCTGATAGGAGGCGACTGGCATGGGACTAGAATCCCACCTTTCGAATTCGGGCGTTATCACGACCACCCTGGAAGCAACAGTCAACTGGAGCCGCCGCAACTCCATCTGGCCGCTGCTCTTCGGCCTGGCCTGTTGCGCCATCGAGATGATTGCGACCGGCACCTCCCGCCATGACATCGCCCGTTTCGGCAGCGAATTGTTCCGGGGCACGCCCAGGCAAGCTGATCTGATGATCGTGGCCGGTCGGGTTAGCAACAAAATGGCTCCGGTCATCAAACGGCTTTACGATCAGATGGCGGAACCCAAGTGGGTGATCGCGATGGGCATCTGCGCCAGCGCAGGCGGCCCCTTCAATAACTATGCGATTGTACAAGGCGTCGACAAGATCATCCCCGTCGATGTGTATGTGCCCGGCTGCCCTCCCAGACCCGAAGCCTTGTTGTACGCCCTCACCCAATTGCAGAAAAAGATCGACACGGAAAAGATCACCGACCACACCGTCACCCCGCCACTGGTTGAAATCCCGCCCCACTCGGTTTTCCCCGCGCTTCCCGAGTAATACATCATCAATTGACTATGTCTGACCCCATCACCGCAGTGCGCACAGCCTTTCCAGACGCGGTTCTGAAAACCGAAGTCTATCGCGACACGCCCATCATCACCATCAAAGCGGAAACCTTGCTGGAAGTTGGGCGTTTTCTACGCGACGAGCCCGCACTGCGCTACAATTTGCTGAGCGATCTGACCGTCGTCGACCGTCTGAAACTGGATGGGGGCGACAGTTACGACGCTCGCTTCCATGGCATCTACCAGCTACGCTCGGTGGAGCGGGATGGCGATCTGCTCCAGATCAAGACGCCTCTGTCCGGCGGCGACTACCCCACCGCCTTCAGCGTCACCGGTCTTTGGCCTTCGGCCAACTGGTACGAACGGGAAGCCTATGATCTGTTCGGCATCACCTACGAAGGACATCCCAATCTTCGCCGTTTGCTCTTGCCCGACGACTGGGAGGGCCACCCCCTGCGGAAGGACGCACCGCTGGGCGGCGAACGGGTTCCTTTTTCTGTGAACTGGGATGACGAAGAATTCGTTCATCTGGGCAAACAGATTATGAAAGCGGAGCAGACCGCGGAACCCGTGCCCGGGCGCATGGATAGCAAGCACATGGTGCTCAACATGGGGCCGCAGCACCCTGCCACGCACGGCGTTCTGCGCCTGATCGTGGAGTTGGACGGCGAACGGGTGGTCGGCGTCGAGCCTGACATCGGTTATCTGCACAGCGGCTTCGAGAAACAGGGCGAAAACGTTCGCTACAAAGATTTCGTGTACTACACCGACCGTATGGATTACGTGTCGGCCATGCAAAACAACCTTTCTTATTGTCTGGCCGTGGAAAAACTGCTGGGCGTCGAAGCGCCGCCGCGGGCGCAGGCCATTCGCGTCATCGTCGCCGAGTTGCAACGCATCGCCAGCCACCTGGTCTGGTTGGGAACCCACGCTCTCGATGTCGGCGGAACCGGATTCGCTCTGCTGATGTACGCCTTCCGCGAACGAGAAGAGATCCTGGACTTGTTCGAGATGGTGTGCGGCGCCCGCCTGACCACTTCGTATCTGCGCATTGGCGGCGTCTCCGCCGATCTCCCTCCCGCCTTCATTCCCCGCTTACGAGAATTGCTGGACTTTCTGGTCGGGCGTTTTGATGAATACGAACGCATGCTCGACAACAGCCCCGTTTGGCGACGCCGCCTGCAAGGGATCGGACTGCTGAGCAAGGAAGACGCCATCGCTCATGGCGTCACGGGGCCGATGTTGCGGGGGAGCGGCGTCAAATACGATCTGCGCAAGGCGCGGCCCTACTGCGGCTACGAGCAGTACGATTTCGATATCCCCACCTATCCCGAGGGCGACAGTTACGCTCGCTATCTCGTGCGCATGGAGGAAATGCGCCAATCGGTGCGCATCATCCGCCAGGCTGTCGATAACCTGCCCGCAGGCGACTATCTGCTGGACAACCCCAAGATCGCTCCGCCCAAGCGTGCATTGTTGGACCAGAGCATGGAAGCCGTGATCCATCACTTCAAGCTCTTCACCGAAGGCTTTCGTCCGCCCAAAGGCGAAGCCTATCGCAGCATCGAGGCCTCCAAGGGCGAGATGGGCTTCTATCTGGTCTCTGACGGCAGCGCTCACCCCTACCGGCTTCGCATTCGCACCCCCAGCTTCGCCAACCTGTACGTGACCGAGTTGCTCTCCAAGGGTCAT
Organism: Caldilineae bacterium; assembly: GCA_011176555.1. Lineage (GTDB taxonomy): Bacteria > Chloroflexota > Anaerolineae > J102 > J102 > DUEF01. The sequence continues at coordinate 8,233 of DUEF01000011.1, read as the reverse complement.
CTCTTCTCCGACGTCGTCACCATCATCGGCACCATCGATATTGTGCTCGGCGATATTGACAGGTAGGCCGGAAAACCAGGAAACCGGAAAACCGGTAAACCAGTAGACCGGGAAGCCGGAAAAACAGCCATCGCCACAGTCTAAAAATCCGCAATCTGCAATCCGAAATCCGCAATTCGCATTCCTGACCCCATGCTCTCTGACTCAGCCCGTTCCGAAATCCAAAACCTGATGGCGCAGTATCCGCGCGCCCGTTCCGCCATTCTGCCTGCACTTTATGTGGCTCAGCAGGAAATCGGATGGCTGCCCGATGAGGCGATGGACGAAATCGCCCTGCTGTTTGGCATGGAGCCGGCCGAGGTCTATGCCATTGCCGGGTTCTACAACATGTTCTACAAGGAGCCAAAGGGCAAGTTTCATCTGGAGATCTGCACCAATGTGCCCTGCATGTTGCGCGGTTCCGGCAACATCGCAGATTATCTGCAAGAGCGCCTGGGCATTGGCTTTGGAGAGACCACCGCCGACGGAAACTTCTCGTTGGATCACATGGAATGCCTGGGCTCTTGTGCGACTGGGCCTGTCGTGTTTGCGCGGCGCAGTCAAAGCGCTTGGGGGCGCTATTTCGAGAATCTCACGCCCGGACAGGTCGATGTCATGCTGGATGAGCTCCTGTTGGAGGACGCCCTACCCGGCGAACAGACCCCTGCCCGCCCCTACCACCACGACCATCATCCTGAGACCAACTACCTGTTGGCGCGCATCGACAAACCCCACAGCCATAAGATTGAAACGTACCTGGCCGATGGCGGCTACGAAACCGCGCGCAAAGCCCTGGCGATGGAGCCTGCGGAGGTGATCGAGACAGTCAAAAAGGCGGGCGTGCGCGGACGGGGGGGCGCAGGCTTCCCGGCCGGAGTGAAGTGGGGGTTCATTCCCAAAGACATTTACCCGCGCTATCTCGTCGTGAATGCCGATGAATCGGAGCCAGGCACGTTCAAAGACCGTCTGATCCTGGAATTCGATCCGCACCAACTGCTTGAAGGCATCATCTGCACGTCCTGGGCGATTCAGGCGCATTACGCCTTCGTTTATGTTCGCGGCGAGTACATGTTCGCCCAGGAACGGATGAAGACGGCCATTGCTGAGGCCAAGGCGAAAGGCTTCCTGGGCAAGGGCATTTTCGGCAGCGATTTCGATCTCGAAGTGATCATCCATTCCGGCGCAGGGGCCTACATTTGCGGGGAGGAGACGGCCCTGCTCAGCTCGCTGGAAGGCTATCGCGGCCATCCCCGCCTGAAACCGCCCTTCCCTGCTGTGGCCGGGCTCTATGCTAAACCGACCATCGTCAACAACGTGGAGACGATCTCGCATGTTCGCCATGTGATGGAGCACGGGGCGGACTGGTACCGGCAGTGGGGCACAGAACGCAGCCCGGGCCTGCAACTGATCTCTCTGAGCGGGCAAGTCAAAAAACCCGGCGTCTACGAAATCCCGTATGGTATGACTTTCCGCGAATTAATCTACGATTACGCCGGCGGCACAGTGGATGATCGCCCGATCAAAAGCATCATTCCCGGCGGCCTTTCCATGCCCCAAATCCTGCCAGACGCCCTGGATGTGGGCATCGACTTCGAGTCCATTGTCGGGGCCGGTTCGATGCTGGGGTCCGGCGGCGTCATCGTCATCTGCGAGGGTGAGAGCATCATCCCCATCGCCCGCCGCGCCATGAGCTTTTACGTCGAGGAATCGTGCGGCAAATGCACGCCCTGTCGTGAGGGCGGCTCCTGGATGGAGAAGATCCTCAAGCGCATCGAAGCGGGTGAAGGCACGTTGGAAGACCTGGAAACGATGGCGCGTGTGACCAAGTACATCGACCAACAATCGTTCTGTCCCTTTGGCCCGGCCTCGGTTTGGGGGCTGCAAAGCACGCTACGCCTTTTTGGTGACGAGTACAAAGATTTCATCCTCGAAACCAACCCCAACGGCCACAAACCCGACATCCCCGTCCGTCCCATCTACCGCGCCGATTCCGGCGAGTTGCACGAAAACTTGCTGGACGATGCCACACTTGCCCCCCTCGTGCCCTAATCAATTTCAGCGAACGTATTATGAAAAGTCTTAAAACGGTGTTGAAATTGTTATTTCTGGGGGGCCTTGCAGTGGTTTTGATGTTTCTAATTAAGAGTACTGCTCCCTCAAACAAACCAGTTGCCCGGCTGTTTGAGTCAAAAATGAGCACACCAACGCCATTGAAGCCAACATCCACGCCGAAAATTATACCTACTCCGTTACATACAGCGATCCCAACGCCGACCATCCCATCGGCAATGGTCACGAAGGCAGCAGTCGTTTCGAAATCAGCGAACTATACTCCAGAACCTCCTGAACGTTACCCAGTAAAATCAGCGCAAGATATCATCAATGTTGTGCTTAATGATGAGCGATTCAAACAAAGCATTAACGATCCTATTTTTGGGCCACATGTAAAAGGCGCGATTCCGGGAGAACCAATTCAAGTAAGATGGCTTGGTGAAGCGTATGAAGGAGAATTCTACTATTTAATTCCTTTCTGGCAAAATGATCGTGTAACTGGGATTGCACAGGTTTGGGTGAATAAAGGGATGGCCCATATGGGAATGTGGAGCAATGCTGATGCTGAGAAATTCCCGCTCGTAAGTCGGAAAGAAGCGAAATCATTGGCAAAAGAGCAAGGCTTGAAAATCACGGGTGAACCGGAACTTGTGTTTTTTGAAACCCTTGAGACAGGAATTGCTTTGACGCACCCATTCTGGAGAATGCAAACCGATCAAGGAGTGGTATTCGTTATCCAATCACTTGGGGAGATAAAGGTATTTTATGATGATGAACTTCATACTACAGGGGAAGGTGGAAAATGAACCTGCGCCTTGGTTTTGGAAACTTCTTGCGAGTGGTATTGATTTTCATATTTCTATCTTTTATGTTTTTGCCCCAAACAAAAGCCAATACGCATTACATTCTCGACACAGTAGAGCCAAATACTGACGACTGGCCACAGAAATTTAATGATCAAGTCAATGGTAGTTGGTGTGGTGCAGCCTCACTTCAAGCGAAGATACATTGGGATTGGAATCACCACCGCACCGGTCAAATTGGACAAAACCATTTTTTTGCTCAAGATGATTTATGGAACTTTGCCCGAGATCACACATGCAGCGATATTTCGACAAAAGGAGTAAGAGGACACGACCGTGCCCTTCCGGGAACAGTCGGAAATGGATGGCACCAAGTGCGGAAATTAAACATATCACATGACTTTGGCTTAGACCCACATGCAATTGCTTGGACGTTATGGGATTACGGCCCATGGTATTATCACAATTGGATATATTATAATAGTTCAGATAGTGCAACCAAAGCGCTATTATGGACGCTAGAAGAATATCAAGAGCCAGTAGTGGTCGCTGTGAATCATGGTGCGCAATTGGTTCTAGTTATCGGGTATGAAGCGGACGAGAAAGCTAATAATAGTCAATCTGGGGCAGGAACAATTTATCAAATCAGATACGCAGATCCATTGTATGATACTGGATATGCCGCTTATCATTGGGTTTCCTATGATACTTGGAGAAATACGCATTTTACCAGATACACGCATGTGAATGATCCAGATCCTTCCACCAGTGCATATATTCCCCCTCCTGATCATTGGCGCAATCATTGGGTAACTATCGAGCGAGATAATTTTACCGTGAGCCCGGATTTGGCGTACACAGTAAATCCACATACAGGAGATGTCGAAATGATTCCGCCTCACTGGCGAGATTGTCAACCATTATTGAAATATTGTTCTCCTTGATGTACTTTATAGCTGCTAATTTATGTATCCCCGCAAGTATAGTTAAGCTTACTCTGAAGCGCCCTACATGTTGCCCAATTGCGGTGGATGGGGCATGATGCCTTCGCCGAAGTCCCACTCACCAGTTAGTTTTCATTAGACCACAAAGTCTCTTCATATCGCGCTCCACATCTCTTATGTCCGATTGGATCACCATCACCATCGACGGCCAGGAAATCAAGGCCAAAAACGGCGAGTTGCTCACTGCAGCCGCGGCCCGCGCCGGCATCGACATCCCGGTCTTCTGTTCACACCCCAAACTGGACCCGCTGGGGGCTTGCCGTATGTGCCTGGTCGAGCAGGAAGGCCCGCGGGGTAAAGCACTGGTCACGGCCTGCACCACGCCCGTCAGGGATGGGGCGATTTTCCATTACGAATCCGAGAAGGCCATCGACGCTCGCCAGGGCACGATGGAATTGATCCTGATCAACCACCCCCTGGACTGCCCCATTTGCGACAAGGGCGGGGAATGCCCCTTGCAGAACCAGGCCCTGGAGCACGGGACGGGGAAATCGCATTTTTGGGAAGAAAAGCGGCATAAGGCCAAAGGCTACCCCCTTAGCGATCTGGTGATGTTGGATCAGGAGCGCTGCATTCTCTGTTGGCGCTGCATTCGCTATCTGCAAGAGTGGGAAGACAAACCGCAGCTCGGGCTTTTCCATCGTGGCGGGGAAACCGTTGTCGACAAATTCCCGGAAGGCGAACTCGACGCCTACACCAGCGGCTCGATTATCGACATCTGCCCGGTGGGAGCGTTGACCAATCGCCTCTCGCGGTTCAGCTACCGGCCCTGGGATATAGACCGCACACCTTCCATCTGCACGCACTGCGCCCAGGGCTGCAACCTGATTATCGACAGCCGCAACAACGAAGTTCGCCGGCATGTGTCCCGCGAAAACATGGCGGTGAACGATGAATGGATCTGCGACAAGGGGCGTTTTGCTACGGGCATCACCAAGCATCCCGACCGCCTGCAGGAGCCGTTGGCCCGCATCGACGGCAAGTTGCAGCCGGTCTCCTGGCAAGAGGCGCTGCAGCGGGTGGTGACGGGGTTGAAAACGATTGTCCAGAGGGATGGCCCTGACGCCGTGGGGGCGCTGGGTTCAGCCAAACTTTCCAACGAAGCCAATTACCTGCTGGGCAAGTTCATGCGAGGCATGGTGGGAACCAATAACATCGATTTCCGCGAAGGTGCGGCGTTGCTGGCCGATCCGAGGGGCGTTCCGGCGCTGGCGGATGTGCGCGAGGCCGATCTCATCGTGCTGATGGGCAGCGATCCCAGCGAGGAGATGCCGGTGTTGGCGAATTTGATCAAGCGCGCGGCAAAACGCAACGGTGCGCGACTGATCATCATTCATCCCCGCCGCATCGAACTGGCCAAATACGCCGATGTTTTCCTGAATCCCACCCCAGCCGAGGAAGTGGCGCTGTTCGACGCTCTCACTCGGGCGACGATGCAGGCGCGGATGGAAGCTGGCGATGAAGAGATTCCCGATTGGCTGCGCGAAACCGAGGAAGTCGAGAGCGCATCAGTGGAGGCGCTCGCCCTCGCCGCCCGGCTCACGATGCAAGCCAAGAACCCCTTCATCGTTTACGGTGCGGATTACGCCTGGGGTTTTGGCGCACGCGACATCGTTGGCGCCCTCACCAACTGGCTGATCACTGCTGGGTGCGAGGAGCGCCTGGGCTTCCTCCATAACCAAGCCAACGCCCAGGGTGCAGGCGATATGGGCATACTGCCCGATTATCTGCCCGGGCGTAGCCCGATCAGCGATAGAAAAGCGCGATCAGCCATCGAAACACTGTGGCAAACAACACTCCCTACCCAGCCCGGCTTGTCCTATGGCGGCATGATCGCCTCCGCACGCGGCCGCATCAAGGCCCTGTACATCATGGGCTCGGATCCTGTCGGCGAAAAACCAGCGGACGCCGACTCAATGAAAGCGTTGGAATTCTTGGTTGTGCAAGATGTTTTCTTGACGAAGACAGCACAAATGGCCGACGTGGTGTTGCCCGCGGCATCCTACATAGAGAGCGCCGGAACTTTCACCAACACCGAGCGTCGGGTGCAGCGAGCGCCTCAAGCCGTCCGTCCTGTTGGAAAATCGGTCGCTGATTGGGCTATCCTCATGCACCTCGCCTTGCGTTATGATCCCGCTGCCTCCGCGGCCTGGAAAACAGCCACAATCTCGGAGGTGTTTGCGGAAATCGCTCAAGTTGCGCCGATGTATGCCGACATGTCTTGGGAGAATCTAGGCGAACAGGGCCAACAGTGGGACAGGGAAGCGTTGCCGATGGGAAAGAGGATGCACGCGTACAGTGGCGGCAGCGCCACACCCACAGACAAGCGTTATCCCTACCGGCTGGTTGTTAGCTCCCTCCTCTGGGATGGCGGGACGACGTTCTCCGCTACGTCGGAAATGGCGCATTTGGCTTCCCGCAGCGCCCGACTCCACCCGCACGACGCCGCCGATCTTGGCCTGGCCTCTGGCGACCTGGTTGAGGTGCTTTCAGTCGCAGGCTCTATCAAGCTCCCATTGCGCGTCGACGACAGTATCAAGCCGGGAACCGTTTTCGTTCCCTTCTCCCTTCCCGAAGCGCCCGTAGGGACTCTGTTCGATTCCCAGGGACCGCGCACCAACGTGGCCGTTCTCAAGGCCGCCTCGTAGGATATCTGCAAAATGACCCTCGTCATTGTCTCCCTCATCAAGAGCGTCGCCCTTGTACTCCTACTGCTCCTCGGCTTCGCGTATCTGACGTATTACGAGCGCAAGATGCTGAGCCGTTTTCATGTGCGGATCGGCCCCAACCGCGCCGGGCCTTTTGGCTTGTTGCAGCCCATAGCCGACGCGGTCAAAGCTATTTTCAAAGAGGAAGTCGTTCCCGGTCATGTAGACAAATACTTGTACATCGTCGCCCCCGCGCTTTCAGTGATTCCCGCCCTTGTCGTGCTGGCTGTCGTGCCTTTCGCACCCGACATCACGGTTTTCGGCTACCCGGTCAGTCTTTCCGTCACCAATTTCAATGTCGCTGTGCTCTACATCGTCGCCATCACCAGCATCGCCACCTATGGCATCATCCTGGGCGGATGGAGCAGCAACAACAACTATTCTCTGTTGGGGGCGCTGCGCACGGCGTCGCAGATGATCAGCTACGAACTGCCGTTGGGCATCGTTTTGATCGCCATCCTGCTCACCACCAACATAGGGCGGGAGACCGGCACCCTGAGCATGGTGGAAATCGTCAACCAACCCCGGCCCTGGTGGCTGTGGCTCTGGCTGTGGCTGGCCTTCCCCATCTTTTTCATCACCATGTTGGCCGAGGCCAATCGCAGCCCCTTCGACCTGCCGGAAACGGAAAACGAACTCATCGCCGGGTTCCAGACCGAATATGGCGGCATCAAGTTCGCCATTTACATGATGGCTGAATACATCGGCATGATCACCGGCAGCGTGATCATGGCCACACTCTTTTTTGGCGGCTGGAAAGGCCCCTTTGTGGTTCCCGGAACCTGGCATGGCGCGCTGCTCGGATTCGGCTGGCTGGTCTTGAAAGTGATCGTCCTGCTCTTCCTGTACCTCTGGGTGCGAGCCAGCGTGCCCCGCATTCGTTACGACCAACTTTTGCAGTTCTGCTGGAAGGTGCTCACGCCTCTTTCCATCATCTACCTGGTTTTGACTGCCGTTCTCGTCGTTTTTGTCGCTTAAATAATGATCAAAGATTAAAGATTGGAAACGACGCAAGTAGCGTCTTCTTAATCTTTAATCTTTAACCCTTAATCTTTCCCCCCCACTCCCCTCACCCCACTATGTCTGGACCCAAGGATGTTGTTGACGGCGTTCGTGAAATCGCCAAGGCGATGAGCGTCACCCTGAAAACGCTCGTGACCGAACCCCCGATCACGGTGCAATATCCCGAGGAGCCCGTGGCGGTGTACCCGCGCTTCCGCGGTCGTCACGAACTTCGGCAATACGAAAACGGACTGGAACGCTGCATTGGCTGCGCGCTCTGTGAAGCAGCCTGTCCCACGCACGCCATTCATGTCGAAGCCGAAGAGAATGATCCGGACAACCCGGTCTCCCCCGGTGAACGGCACGCTAAAATCTACGAGGTCAACCTCTTGCGTTGCATCTTCTGTGGTGATTGCGAGGCCGCCTGCCCGGTCGAAGCCATCGTGCTGGGGCATAATTTTGAACTGGCCAGCTACGAACGCCGTGATTTCATCCTGGATAAAGAAGCGCTCCTGAATCCACCGACCCCCAACATCGTCATTCGTTCCGACCATTAACGGGCGACCGCGAGGGTGCGCCCCTACCGACCGTGGCGCATTCCCAGATGCGCACTCCGCGGAATCCC
>DUEF01000109.1 GCA_011176555.1 Caldilineae bacterium | reverse complement strand
GTGAGCACGCAGAAACTGCACGCCCGCGGGCCGATGGGCCTGCAGGAACTGACCACCTACAAATGGATCGTTCTCGGCGATGGACACGTTCGCCCCTGAAACGCGTCATGTCGAAGCGAAGCGAGACTTCCCCTTTTTGGTAGCGCACGCGTCATCCAAATGACGCTTCTTGTTCCCAAAACCGATCACCGTCTTCTCCTTATGCCAAACACCCTGCAAACACTCAGCGCTCGTCTCCGCACCCTGCTCGCTCCCGCGCCGCGCTTCGACCCCGACCTGCTTTCTGATCCCGACCCCACCGTGCGCTGGCGAACTCTCCGCGCCCTGGCCAGGAACCCGCAGACCGATCTGGTTCCGCAGGTGCTGCAACTGTTGGCGGATCCCGACCCCACCATCCGCTATGAAGCCATTCGCGTTCTCTCCGCCTGGGCCCCGGGATTCGAGGCGCTGCAACCGGCCGCGGATTTGCTGGCTTCGGACCCGCCCCCCGAAACCGCAATCGCCATCCTCGATCTGTTCAGCGAGGCGCCCCTCCCCGCCGCGCACAATCTGATTCGGGACAGATTGAAACACGAGAACGCCGGAATACGGGCCGCGGCCGCCCGCGCTTTGGGAGCCCACGACGATCCCGACGATGTCGCGCATCTGTCCGACCTGACCAGCGACCCCATCCCGGAGGTGCGTCGCGCCGCCTGTCTCGCCCTGGGCGAAATAGACGATCCCACGACGCTGCCGGCGCTGCGGCGCCGCCTCCAAGACCCGGATCCTCTCACCCGGCAGATCGCACAACAAGCCATCGACCGGCGGCAGCGCGCAAAGCCCAGAACATCGTGATGCGTGTTCCGTAGTGCGTAGCGCCAACCCAACGGAACACGCACCACGCATTACGATTCCCATGATAACCCCGCGAGATACGAAAGAGCCAACATAAAAACGCATCCCCGCTACTTGTGTTCACTGCGGCGGATTGATACAATGGGTATATCTACACTCGCACTGAGATTGATCACTCCCTGATAGCGCCTTGATCCGACCGTTTCGTTTTAGCGACAGCTTGTTTCTACAAAGGCTGATACGCCAAAGCGCCCCCCTCCAGCTTGAGCGTCATCTCACGCAGCCTTACTCGCCCCTGTGGGCTGCGCTGGGCGCTCCCTTGCCCTGGCACGGCAGCGGCGCCGCCACCTATCTCCACATCCCCAGCGAAACAGACCCCCAAATCGACGGCTTCATTCAGGCCATCAAACGCCCCGCCCGCGACGAAGCCGACATCACCTACATCGCCCCCCTCCTTGACGACGCGCCTGCTGATGTCGTCTGGGGCAGTTTATTGGAATATGTGGCGGTCGAGGCCGGTGAACACGGCATCCAGCGACTCTATCTCTGCATCGCCAGTGATGATCCCGGTTGCGAATTGGTGTCGAACAGCGGTTACACACCATATATCCGTGAAACGCTATTCCGTTTGGCAAGCACTCCCCAAACCAACAACGCCCAAGACGCGTCTCCGCAAATACGGCCCCAGCGCGAAGCTGATAGCGTGGCCCTGCAGCGATTGTTCAGCCGTTATTCTCCACCCGTCGTGCAGAAAGCGGAAGGCATGTTCGCCAGCAATGACGATGCACCATCTCCCCTCGCCTTGAGATCATGGTGGCTGCCAGAACAAGCCGAGGGCCTCGTTTTCGAGGAGCAGGGTGAAATAATCGCAGCCGCACACATCCAGCATGGCAATGCCGGGCACTGGCTGCGTTTGTTCGGCGATCCCAGCGCCACCGATGTGATGGCGGAACTGCTCAACCACAGTCTCAAAACGCTATCACACCGTCGCAATCACCCTGTCTACTGCGCCATTCGTCCTTACCAAAGCCGTTTTGGCCCGCTCCTACGGGCGCTAGGTTTTACACCCGAGCAAGAGATCACGCGCTTCGTCAAACATACCACCAGTTTCGTCAAGCGCCCGGCCCTGCAACGGGCCCATGAAGCGATCGAAGGATCGATACCTGGACTGATCCCGACCGACTTCAGCCTGAAACCACCGAAAAAATAGATTGTATCCGAAGAACGAAACCATGCAACAAAACATTACGGACGACCTCGAAGCTCTTCTGGCCGTCCTGCCGCCTGAAATAACCGTACGATTGCGCGAGATCGACAGACACGCCGACCTCATCGAGATCATCCTCGATTTGGGGCGTCGCCCGGAAGCGCGCTTTATCGACACTGATATCGAATTGCTCGACCGGGAGATCACCGAAGCGGACATCAATTATGTCGTCGAACGCATCGGTGAATTCACCGCGGACAATCGCGCCGGCATCGCCCGCACCCTGCACCGCATCTCCGCCATTCGCAATCGCCAGGGCAAGATCGTGGGACTGACCTGCCGCGTGGGCCGCGCGGTTTACGGCACCATTGACATCATTCGGGACATCATCACCAGCGGAGCCAGCATCCTGCTTTTAGGACGGCCCGGCGTGGGCAAAACCACCCTGCTCCGCGAAGCGGCCCGCGTGCTCGCCGACCAGAAAAAGCGGGTGGTGATCGTCGACACCTCCAACGAAATCGGCGGTGATGGCGACATTCCCCACCCCGCCATCGGTCGCGCCCGCCGGATGCAGGTGCGCACGCCCTCGCTGCAACACGAGGTGATGATCGAGGCCGTGGAAAACCACATGCCCGAAGTGATCATCATCGACGAGATCGGCCGCGCCCTGGAAGCGGAAGCAGCCCGCACCATCGCCGAGCGCGGGGTGCAGCTCATCGGCACCGCCCATGGCCGCACCCTGGCCAACCTGCTGCTCAACCCCACCCTGTCCGATCTGGTGGGCGGGGTCGAGTCAGTCACGCTGTCGGACGAGGAAGCCAGACGGCGGGGTACACAGAAATCGGTGTTGGAACGACGTTCTCCGCCGACGTTCGATGTCTTGATCGAGATCGTCGACCGCCAGCACCTGATCGTCCATCACGATGTCGCCCGCGCCGTCGATGCGTTCTTACGCGACCGCCCTCTGCGTCCGGAGACGCGTTATCGGGATGAACGGGGCAAGATCGTGATCGAGCGCGGCGATGACCTTCAGCAGGAGGCGAATCTGCGGCGCGCGGGCGGCCGCAACGGCGAACGCGGCGCTAACAGAGCAGACAAGGGCCGCCCCTCGCAACTTGTCGAGCCCTCTCTTTCGCGTGCGATGCGCGTCTATTGTTATGGCGTGGGCCAAAATCGGCTGCGCTCCGCCGCTCAAAATTTGGGCGTGCCCATCGAGATCACCAACGACTTGCACAAAGCCAGGGTCGTCATCACCCTGAAGAATTACTACCGCAAGCGCCCGCAACCGATTATCGAAGCGGAGGAGCGGGGCATTCCGGTCTATGTGCTGCGTTCTAACACTGTGCGCCAGATGGAAGTTTTGTTGGCGGATATCTTTGCGTTGCAAGTGTCAAGCATCGATTCTCTGGGGTTGGCCATGGAGGAAACGCGCCAGGCCGTGGAAAAGGTGCTGTCGGGCGCGCCGGTGATCGAATTGTCGCCGCAGCCGCCGCAGGTGCGTCGCCAGCAGCACCGTCTGGCCCGGGAAGCGGATCTGATTTCCCATTCTTACGGTCGCGAGCCCAACCGCCGGGTGCGATTGTACCGGGAATAAGTGAAGATGCTCAAAGATTAATGATTAAGGGGTTCCTGGCGAGACTTCGTGACCATTGCTCCTCAATCTTAGATATGGTATGTACATCGATCGCATCACCCTTTTCCAAATCTCCCTCCCGCTGAAAATCCCCCTGGAGGTGAGTTTTGGCCGGTGGACGCATCGCCAGGCGGTGCTAGTGCGCGTCGAAGGGGAGGGCGCGGAAGGCTGGGGAGAGTGTCCGACCGGGGCGTTTCCCGATTACAGTTGCGAGACCTACGCCACCGTGCTCTACGCACTCGAACATTTTCTCGTCCCACCTCTGTTCGGGCTGGACATCACCGGTCTCGATGATCTGGGGCCGACTTTGGGACGCGTGCGCGGCCATCCTTTCGCCAAGACGGGCCTGGAGTGGGCCATTCTCGATTGGCTCGCCCGCGCGGGTGGGGTCAGCGTAGCTGAAAAACTGGGCGGCGTGCGTTCCAGTGTGGCCACGGGTGTCAGTCTGGGCATCGAGGCCGACGTGGGTAAGCTCTTTGCTCACGTGGATCGTTTTCTGGCTGAAGGTTACCGGCGGATCAAGCTCAAGATCAAGCCAGGATGGGATCTGGAACTCGTCCATGCCTTTCGCCGACGCTATCCCCAAACGCCTGTGATGCTCGACGCCAACAGCGCCTACACGCTGGCCGATGTCTCCTTGTTTCAGGCGCTGGATGAGTACGATCTGATGATGATCGAGCAGCCCCTGGCGCACGATGACATCTATTTCCACAGTTTGTTGCAGGCGCAGATCTGCACGCCCTTGTCGTTGGACGAGTCCATCCATTCGCCGGGCCATGCGGCCGCGGCTATCGCCTTGCGCGCCTGCGGCAACATCAACATCAAGCCTGGGCGGATGGGCGGACCCTCAGTCGCTGCACGGGTTCACGACATTTGCCGGGACGCTGGTTTGCCGGTGTGGCACGGCGGGATGTTGGAGACTGGCATCGGACGGGTGGCCAACATCGCCATGGCCTCGCTGCCCAATTTCCTGCTCCCCGCCGATCTTTCCGCTTCCGACCGCTATTGGGAAGATGACATCATCGAGCCCGCCGTGACCCTGAACCCCAACGGCACGGTGGATGTCCCGACCGGGCCGGGCATCGGCGTGTCCGTGCGTCTGAACTTCGTCGAGCGCTTGACTGAGCAGAAACGCGTGCTGAGCAGGGGATAAAAAACGTCATGTCGAGTGAAGCGAGACATCCCCTTGAATGCAGCACACACTTCATGAAGGGGATGTCTCACATGCGTTCGACATGACGTGCGCTTTTTTCTCACCCCATACCCGCGGCGCGTTCCCAGGCGCGGGCCAGGCGGCGAATGCCGTCGGCGGTGTCGCGGGGGGAGTGCAGCACGAAATTGAGCCGCAGGTAGTGGTTTGCGTGGACGGGCGTCTCTCCGCTGCTGGGCATGAAGAAGAGATGTCCTGGTGCGAAGGCGATCCCCAATTCCAGGGCGTGGACATACAGCGTGGTGGCGCTGGGGCCGGTGGTGGGAAGTTGCACCCACAGGTAGAGCCCACCGCGCGGATGGGTCCAGTGGGTTTCGGAGGGCATGTAACGGGCGAGGGCGTCGAGCATGGCCTGGCGACGGCGACGATGCGCTTCCCGTAATCTCACCAGGTGTGCGGAGAAGCGCTCCTGCCCGAGGATGACGGCCAGCGCGCGTTGGTGCAGTTCGGTGGCGGTGATGTCGAGCGTCTGGTGAGAGGCCGCAAGAACGGGTAAGAGGCGGGCGGGCGGGAGCAAGTAGCCGATGCGGGCGCCGGGCAGCAGGCATTTGGAATACCCGCTGGTGTAGATCACGTTGTCGGACGGGGCCAGGGCGCGCAATGGCGGCGGCGAGGGCCGGTCTAGCCAGAGATGCCGGTACACGTCATCTTCCAGCACCAGTAGGTCGTGCTCGGTGGTCAGATCGAGCAACTGCCGGCGGCGGGTGAGTGGCATGCAGGCGCCGGTGGGATTCTGGTAGGTGGGGGTCAGATACAGCAATTTGGGGCGATGCCGCAGGATGAGATCGGACAGAAGTTCAGGACGGACGCCCTGCTCGTCGCAGGCGACGGGGTAAGCCTGGATGCCGGAGCCGGCCAGCAGATCGAGTACGTGCATGTAGGTGGGTTGCTCGATGAGGATGGCGTCGCCCGGGCGCAGAAGGGTGCGGAGGATGAGGGCCAGACCCTGTTCCGTGCCGCTCGTGACCAGCAGTTGCTCTGGCTCCGCCAGGATGCCGAACTCGGCCAGCTCTTTGACAATGGCCGCGTGTAGCGGCGGGTAGCCTTCGACAAGGCCATACTGCAACACGGCGGGGCCATCTCGGCGTAGCACTGTGTTCAGGGCGAGCCGATAGTCATCGTCGGGTAGCAGGTCGGTGGCCGGCATTCCGGGGGCGAAGGAAAGGATGTCCGGGCGGCGGGCCAGCCGCATCATTTCGCGGTTGAAATTATGGGCCGTCCAGTCGCTTGGCCTGCGCAGGCTGGGTGGATTGACCGCCTCATCGCCGCCCATTGCCCGATCTAGCACGAAACTGCCCCGTCCCACATGCGAATCGATGTAACCCTCGGCGGCCAATTCGGCATAGGCGGTGACCACGGTGACGCGATTGACGCCCAACTGTCGCGCCAGCACCCGCGTCGCTGGCAAGCGGGTCGAAGGCGGTAGTTCCCCGCGTTCGATGGCCGCCACAATCCCCTGCTTGATTTGTTGATAGAGTGGAAGAGCATTGCTGCGATCCAGCGTGATGCGCAGTGGGTCGAAAGTTGTCATGGCATAATCGACTTGTTGTTTGCAGGCCAAGGATGAGGCATAATGAAGGTGCAATTAGATTATAGCCGGGCGCTATCTGAGACGCCAACCATCGTTATCGCCCCGCCTATCCGCCATTTTTCATCATGCACCGCTATCTCTTCCCCCTATCCCTCCTTCTCGTTGTGTTGCTGCTCTCGGCCTGTTCCCCTTCGCCCGAGGAACCCGATCCTCTGGAGCTGTACTATCCTGCATTCAATGCCGAGGAACTGCCTGAGGATTTCGATGCCAGCGTCTTGCCGCGGTACGATATCAACATGCGCGTCGATCCCGCAGTCCGCAAGATCGACGGCGTCGCCCGCATCCACTTCACCAACCGTAGCGACAGGCCGCTCAACGACCTGTTTGTGCGACTTTATCCCAATCTCCGTCAGCTGGAGGGCGTCATGCGTCTCACCAGCATCGTCACGTTGCCCGATCGTTTCGCGACGGGAATGGGATCCATGCTCGATGATACAGCCGCCCGCATCACCCTGACCGAATCACTGCCGGTGGATGAGAGCATTGATCTGGAGATCGTCTATTCGGTCGAAGCGTTAAAACAGGAAGGCTACGTGCTTTTTGGTGAAAGCGAGGGGATACTTTCCCTGCCTTATAGCTATCCGATGCTGGCTGCGCAGACGGGTGATCCCGCCAATCCGTGGCGCTTGGAGATCCCTCCCCAACATGGCGATATCGCCATCACCGACCTGGCGCTGCACACGATCACCGTCACGCTCCCCAGCGACATTGTTATCGCCGCCACGGGGACAGAGTTGACCCGTACGGAAACCTCGCCCGGTTGGACGGAGCATGTGTTCGTGACCGGGCCGGTGCGGGAATGGGCGATGATCATGAGTCCCGATTATCTGGTTGAAAGTGGCGAAGTCGATGGCATCCGCTTGAACAGCTACTACCTGCCGCAAGATGAAGTGGCGGGACGGGCGGCATACAAAGAGGCTGCGGCAGCGCTACGCGCTTACAATCGTATGTTTGCTCCCTACCCCTACACCGAACTGGACATCGCCGAAGCGCCCACCCGCCATCTGGGCATGGAATATCCGGGGCTCAACTACATCGGCATTGTCACTTATCGGGATAAGAGCTACAGCCAGGAGCAGTTGGTCGCCCACGAGGTGTCACACCAATGGTGGTACGCCCTGGTTGGTTCTGAGCCCTTCCGCTATCCCTGGCTCGATGAGGGTTTGGCTGAGCACACCAGTTTATTGTACCTGGAGTACTTTCGCGGTGAAAACACAGCAGACAGGCTGCGCACGATTTGGAAAACATCCGCTGACTGGGCGGCTGCCAATGGCTATGACAATGTCGTGGGGCAGGAAGTCACAGCGTTCAACGGCATCAACTACGAAATCCTGGTCTATGGCAAGTCCGCCATGTTTTTCGATGCGCTTTACAAGCAACTGGGACATGACGACTACCTCGAAGTCTTGCAGACCTTTATCAAGCTTTACCGTTTCAAAAACCCCACGCCCCAAGATTTCCTGGACACGGTCAAGGACGTCAGCGGTTTTGACGCCAGCGCCCTGTATCAACAATGGATTCTGACGGCTGTGCCCACACCCACCCCGGAACCCTCCCCAGAGCCCACGCCCCAGGCGGGAGCGCCATAGCCATGACGACATCATCTGCGATCGCCATCGTCGCCGACACCGGTTGCGATCTGCCTCCGGCCGTCTTGGCGCGTTATGGCATCGGTCAGGTGTCACTCACCGTTCGTTTTGGCGAATATGAGATTCTCGACACGCCCGAAACCCGCAGCGAGTTCTGGGACTTGTACGATGTCAGCCAACCTCCGCAAAGCGCCGGGCCATCCATCGGAGCCTGGACCGACGCCTACGAAAGCGCGCTAGAGCGGGCGGATGAGGTGATCGTCGTCACCATCACCAGCAAGCATAGCAGCACTTTCAGCAGCGCTGTCGTCGCCGCCAACCAGTTCTCCGGTCGGGTTCACGTCTTCGATTCGTGGTCACTTTCGTTGGGAGAAGGCATCCTGGCCATGCATGCCGCGCAATTGGCCGAAGCAGGGCGTAGCGTCGAGGAGATTTTGGCGGCCCTGATATCCTGGCGCGAGCGGATGCGTGTGTTCATTTTGCTGGACACGGTCGAAGCCATCCAGCGCGGCGGCCGCGTCGCTCCGATCATGGCGGCGCTCAAGCGCGCTTCCTCCATGTTCTCCATCAAACCGATTTTGACGATTAAGGAGGGGGCGCTTTCTTTGGAGGGCGTGGTGCGTAGCCGCAAGAAAGGCTTCAATCGCCTTGTCCGGCGTCTGGAGGGCCATCAAGTCGAGGCGCTGGCCGTCGCCCACACCCGAAACCCGGAGCAGGCGCAGCGTTTGGCGGACGTCGCCGCCTCGGTCGTCGCTTACCCACATTCCGAGTTGATGATGGTGGAGGCTGGCCCGGCGCTGGCCGTCCATGCCGGGATAGGCGTGCTGGGTATGGGATTTGTCGAATCTCTGGAAGTCGCCCCATCGGATTAAGTCTTATGCTAAAACGTCTTTTTTTCCTCCTCACCCTGGCGCTCCTGCTGTTTCCAGCGCTTCAGGTTAGCGCCCGACCGCCTTCGCCCGAGAAAAAGGTCTCCAGCGCCCTCGATTCGGCGCTGCGAGATGTGCTCGCTGGCGATGCGCTTTCCACGGAACAGATCGCTGTCGAACGGGCGCTTGGCATCTGGGCGGGGCCGGAGCATGTGCGGCTCATGCTCGAAGCGCAATCACTCCCCAAATTACCAGCGGGCGTGGTGGTGGAAGCCAGCCGGCCGGGATTATACCAATTGCGCGTGCCCCGCGACCAGGTGGAGGCAGTGGCGAAGTTGCCCGGCGTGCGGCGACTGCGATCACCCTTGCCCCACCATCCTGCTGTCTTCAGCGAAGGCTTGACCCCCGGCAATTTCTGGCAATGGCACGCCTCCGGTTGGACCGGCAGCGGCGTCAGGATCGCCATCATCGACACCGGCTTCGCCGGGTGGCAGGATTTACAGAGCAAGGGCGAACTGCCATCTTTTGTGTCCGTCCGCAGTTTTCGTGCTGACGGACAGCTTGAAGATGGCGCGCACGGCAGCGCCGTGGCCGAGATCGTGCATGACGCCGCGCCGGGCGCCTCGATCCATCTCTACGCCTTCGATACCGAGATCGAACTGGCCGACGCCGCCAATTACGCCCGCGGCCAGGGCATCGACATCATCGTCCATTCCGTCAGTTGGTTTAACACCGGTCCCGGAGATGGCACTGGCGTGATCGCTGACATCGTGCGCACGGCCACCGCGTCCGGCATGCTCTGGGTGAATTCGGCAGGCAACCAGGCCCAGCGACATTACGGCGGCGTTTTCACTCTGGGCGACAACGGCAGGCATCTCTTTGCGCCCGGAGACGACAGGAACGATGTCTTCGTCAACGCTAACGAAACGATTTGCGGGTTCCTCACCTGGGATAGCTGGCCAACCACAGCGGATGATTACGACCTTTACCTCTATCGGGGTGACGCCATTGTAGGGAGGAGTGACGACGAGCAGAATGGTTCACAACCCCCCACAGAAGGGCTTTGCTACACCGCAGCCGCCACCGATGCCTATAGTTTTCGGATCGTCCGTTACACCGGGCAGACTCGTACGCTGACGCTGCACACATCGGCGCACAATCTCGAATACAACACAGTCGCCGGTTCGATCGTGCAGCCGGCCGACGCCAGCGAGGCTTTCAGTGTGGGCGCTGTCTTCTGAAATGTGTACTATGACTACCCCCTGGAGCCATTCAGCAGCCAGGGGCCAACCAGCGATGGCCGGATGAAGCCAAATCTGGTGGCATACGATGGCGTCAGCACCGAATCCTACGGTAATAGTAACGGAGCGCCATTTGTCAGCGGAGGTGTCGGTTTCTTTGGCACTTCGGCTGCTGCGCCCCATGTGGCCGGCGCCGCCGCCATGATCATGCAACACCATCCTGCCTGGAGCGATGACCAGGTGCGCGGGTTCCTGGAATCTTCGGCCATCGACATGG
>DUEF01000108.1 GCA_011176555.1 Caldilineae bacterium | reverse complement strand
CAAAACCAGGGATGCATCACCTGGAACAGTCAACTCTCCGCATCGGTGCAAAACCCCACGCAAGAAACCAAATACTGGTCAGCGCATTTGACAGTGAACGTCCCGGCCGGCACGCAAGGACGGATCGAAGTGACTGCGCCGGGAACCAACGTACAGGCCTTCATCAATCCTGTCTTTTTCGGACAGGGCGGCGGTGGCGGCGGTGTGGATTACCCGCCCGGTCAATGCCAGATCACGATGGCGGCCAACGCGCCTGCTTACGATCAACCCAACGGCACAGTGAAAGGACAATTTGTGTCGGGGGGGACGCTAGAATCACAGCGCCGGGAAATGGTCGACAGCACAGACTGGTACAGAGTGCAGGTGTCCATCAACTCTCAACCCACCGATTTGTGGGTGTCCTCCGTCAATCTGACTGCGATTGGTAGTGGCTGCTATTAACGCGCCTGCGCTCTCCACCATGTGGATGCAACACCGGGCGGAACGGGTGCTGCCCTGGTGGGAGCAAGTCCGGGCATTGGGCTTCGCCCAAATTGAATTGAGCCACATCGTCACACCCGCCATGCTGGAGGGGCTGCAAGCGGGTGATATCTCTGTGAGTAGTGTACATTTCCCCGCGCCCACTGTGGCCCATCCGCACGACTCTCGCCCGGCCGAAGTTTTGATCAGCAGCCCCGATCCGGCGTTACGAAGCTGGGCGGTGAAGCAATGCCGGCGGAGCATCGATCTGGCGGCGGAGTTAGGCGGGAAGACGGTGTGCATCCACGCTGGCAGGATCAGGGTCCCCGCACATTTGGAATGGGTGCTCTACCAGCGTTATTATGGCGGCTACCAGGGTACAATCATCTACCAACAAGCCCTGGACGACTTGCTTGCGGCCAGAGCCGCCAACGCCGAGCCCTATTTCAGCGCCATCCGCCGTTCGTTGCAAGAGCTGGCGCGCTACGCCCAACAGGCTGGCGTGCGTCTGGGCGTCGAGACCCGCCTGCACATCTACGAAATCCCAAGCCTGCAGGAAGCGCAGATCATCCTGGCCGAACATGACCCGGCTGTACTGGGGCACTGGCACGATGTCGGCCATGTGCAGGTGCAGGCGAATCTGGGCGTGGCATCGCAGGCAGCCTGGTTGGAAGCCTGTGGCTCGCGCACCGTGGCGGCGCATCTCCACGACACTCGCGGCCTGCGAGATCATCTCATCCCGGGCCATGGCGACAGCGATTTCGCGCTGGTGGCCGCCCATCTGCCCGCCGACGCCCTGCGCGTCTGCGAACTGGACTGGTATTTTTCGCCGGACGAAATCCGTGACGGCGTCGATTATCTGGCCCGGCACGGCCTGTGCGAATCCCTTGATCGTGGAAACGTGAAACCTAAAGCGTAAAAAAGATGCACGCAACAGCGGCATGATGTTTTACGCATGACGTTTGACACCTTACTCACCTCTACCTTTCAACCATGTCCCACGTCATTATCGTCGGGGGTGGCATCATCGGCGTCGCCACTGCTTACTTTCTCGGTCGCTCCGGTCACCAAGTCGTTCTCCTGGAGCGAGAAAAGACGCTGGGCGAGCTGACGACAGCGGCCTCAATGCAGGCGGTGCGCGCCCAATTCTCCGACCCCGCCAACATCGCCTTCATGCAGGAAAGCCTGAGCTTTTACGAGCAATTTGAGGAACGGCTGGATTTACCAGGCCACGACATCGGCTTTCACCAACAAGGCTACCTCTTTGTCACCAGCGAAGAAACAGAAGTCGAGTTGCTACGAGAACGAGTAGCGCTGCAACATCGCCACGGCCTGACCGATGTCGAGTTCCTGGCCGGACGGGAGCTGCGTGAACGTTTTCCGTACCTGGCCGGGGAAGCGCTGGCCGGGACTTTTCGCGCTCGGGATGGCTGGCTGTCGGCGCACGAGGCGCTGCTGGGCTTTCGTCAGGCCGCGCGTCGCTACGATGTAACCTTTCAATTGCGCACGATGGTCGAACGAGTGCTCAGACAGGGGGACAGGATCATCGGCGTTGCTACGAGTGCGGGGAACCTTCACGCCGATCACGTCGTCTTAACGGCAGGCCCGTTTACCGCCGGCCTGGCGCAGACAGCGGACGTAACGCTGCCTCTAGATCCGATGCGACGGCACCGCCTGGTCATTGGCGAACATGCCCTGATCCCCGGCTGGGCGCCGATGACTATCGACCACGACACTGGCGCACATTGGCGACCGGAAGGGCCAGGTGCGGCGCTGGCCTGGGCCGAACCGGAGGAACCCAGCCCGCCGGCCATGCACATCAGCCCCGATCCCGCTTTTCCTTTTCGTGTGCTTGAAGGCGTCTATCGGCTCAATCCATTCTGGTTGGATGTGGCCGAAACCCTGCCCCGCAGCCAAGTTTTTCTCGACGCTGGCCAATACACCGTCAGCCCGGACCACAATCCCCTGATCGGCCCCGTCCCCGAGGTCGAAGGGCTGTGGGTCAGCAGCGGATTCAGCGGTCACGGCGTGATGGCGACGCCCGCAGCAGCCCGGTTGCTGGCGGAACTGATCGACGGCGCTCAATCTCTCTCGACCAATCCTTTCGCCCTCGACCGCCCTACTCTCTCGACCGGCGGCGGAGAGAGCATGCTCATCTAAAGCCTGATGTCTTCTCGTTCCCCGT
This sequence comes from Caldilineae bacterium, assembly GCA_011176555.1. Lineage (GTDB taxonomy): Bacteria > Chloroflexota > Anaerolineae > J102 > J102 > DUEF01. Next base: position 649 of record DUEF01000108.1, on the reverse strand, counting down.
TATCCGAATCCCATCCCCTGCTCATGGGCGTCAGCGCTGGCGGTATGCTGTTCGCGCTCACGCTTTTCGTGGTGGCGATGGTCTTTTTACCCGCGCTCGGTGCGCAATTGGACAGCGCCACGCAGCCCGGCCCCTCCTGGACGCCGCCGCCGCCAACCTCGATCCCATCTTCGACCTCGTCGCCCACCCCGACCCCGCCACCGACCGCCACTACCGCCAACAGCAGCCCCACCGCCCAAACCACGCCGACCAGCGCACCGTCGTCATTCCAGGTTGGCGATGTGGTCAGGAACGTCAACAAGGGCGTGGTGAATCTGCGCCAGACGCCTGGTTACCTCAACAAACCCAGCAGTGACCGTATCGGACTGGTCAGTAGCGGCGAACAGTTGCTTGTTATCGGCGGCCCTGAGCAGAAGGATAAACTGATTTGGTGGCAGGTGCAGTGGAAGGACAAAAACGGCTGGATGGCCGAGCGCACCGCCAGCGGCGTTCTGATCTTACAACTGGCAGAGTGAGGAGAATGAAAGATTGATGATCAAGATTAGGGAGCCTTCCATCAATCGCTTTGAACGCTTAATCATTGATCTTTAATCTTTGTTCTGCCCCTTCACGCTTCAACGCAGAGATTGAGATAACGCAACGACTTGCT
>DUEF01000107.1 GCA_011176555.1 Caldilineae bacterium | reverse complement strand
TTTCATCCCCGGCATCCTCAATGTGGACAACTGCGTTGATCCCATGATGCGAGAAGAAGCCTGGCTTACGGTCTTCCACAATGCTCGCGCTGGCCAGGTCTACTCCTCCAACGAGACGCAATTCACGCTGGGGCCGGCTCCTGCTGGACCAAAGGGCATTGGCACGATCGCCGGTGTTAGCGGCTATGCCGTGATGAAAGGCGCGCCCAACAGGGATCTTGCCATCCAGTTCCTCGAATACCTCACTCGCCCTGATGTCCAGGTGAAGATCTCCAAAGGCACTGGCGGCTTCATCCCGCCCGTGCAGGAAGCGATTGACTACCTGGGCGATGACCCCACCGACGAAGTCATCAAGAAAGCCATCCTTGTGCTGGATAACGGGATCGCTTCTGGCGTGCCCGCCGGCAACTACCAGGATTGGGGTGCGGTCAAGAAGTGCCTCGATGACCTGTTCCAGGATACGCTCTTGGCGGGACAAGAAGTGACGCAGGAACGCGCAGACGCCGCTCAAGCCTGCATCGACGCCCTCCTGAAGTAGCATTCAGGTTTCGGCAACCGAAACAACCGGGATATTCCCCGGATATCAACCGGGATAGAGCCGGATTTTTGTTCCGGCTCTATCCCGCAGGTGTAACAAAGGGAAGCTCGAATGGTAAATGTTCTGCATTCCAAATCCTTTAAGCGGCGGCAGAAGAAGATCGTTCCGTACTTGCTCATCCTGCCTGTCGTAATCTACTACATCTTCTTCTGGGTGCGGCCTGTCATCAACGTGCTGGTGGGGAGTTTTACGGACATCAATACCGGCGGTTTCACCCTCGGCAATTTCGCCATGGTGTTTCAGGATCCGACCTTTTGGCCCGCTTTTTGGAATACAGCCATCATTGTTGTCGTTTCCGTCACCCTGGAGTTTTTCGCGGCGCTGGCGTTGGCGTTGCTCATCAACCGGAAATTTTGGGGTTCCAGTTATTTTTTGTTTCTGGTCATCATTCCCATGGCGCTCCCGGCAGTGGCTGCCGCCGCCATGTGGCAAACCGGACTGACGCCGCACGGCTGGCTCAACAGCTTGCTCTTTCATCTTGGCATTTTAGATGAAGGACAGAAGATATTTTGGTTGGGAGGCTACGACGCCACCAAGGCCAGGCTTTTGGCCATTATCATCCTGGTGGACGCCTGGACGGTCATCCCCTCTGTGATGATTATTTTGTTAGCGGGTCTACAGAATATCCCCAAGGAAGCCGAGGAGGCGGGTTATGTGTTCGGGGGCAATTATTTCACGGTGCTGCGTAAGATCACGATTCCCATGCTGAGTTCCACCATCCAGACTGCGGTGATCTTGCGGCTTATCTCGGCGATACAGATCTGGCTCATTATCGTTTTGCTCCTCGGCTTTGGGCGGTTGCCGGTGCTGGTGGAGCGGATCGTGTACTACCATGAAGAAGTGCCAGGTCTGGATATCAGTTACCAGATGGCTACCGGCTACACCGTCATTGTCTCGATCTTGGTATCGATTGCCGCATTTTTCTATCTCTACGTTTCCGGCGCTTTCAAGCATCGTGAGGATGCAGTATGACTTCGAAAAGCATCAACAAAGCGGCGCGCAAAACAATTTTCTATCTTTTTGTCACGACGCTTCTCGTCGGCATTCTCCTGCCGGTGTATTTCCTGGTGACGCTGTCTTTCTTATCCACGCGCGAGGCCTACCAATTCCCTTTGCCTATGACGCCAGCTTTGAAGACAGACTTAAAACTGGGATATGGCGAACGTGGCTATCTGCTCAGTGTTTGGGAGCGGAGTGAGGATGATTATGCAACCGTGCTGGACACCAACGACCTGGACAAGATGCGGGTGTACATCCAGTCTATCCTGGGAACCAAGATCACGGACGAGGAGCTCGCAGAGCAGATTGCCCGCCTTGAGTCATCAGGCGAAGAAGAGGTTTTCTTTACGCAGCCCAGAAACCTGTTGTACAACTACGAGACTTTTTTCCGGGTGACGCGGGATGCTGTGCCCGCCTTGATGCGTAGCATCCAGATCGCTCTGATCACGATTGTGATATCGCTGGTCATCGGCGGTATGGCGGGCTATGCCTTCGCCCGTTACCTCTTTCGCGGACGGGACGCCCTGAAGTTCAGCGTCCTGTTTGTACGCATGTTTCCCGGCGTGGCCATCGCCATCCCCATGGTCCTCATTTTGGCCAACATGGGGCTTTACGACCAACCCATGGGGCTGGCGTTGATCTATTCGGTGGGATCGATTGGATTGACAGTGTGGATCACAGCCAGCATCTTTTTGGGGATACCCGTCTCGATGGAAGAAGCGGCCCAGGTCTTTGGCGCCACAAAGCTCCAGTCCTTCGTTCGCATCACGCTGCCCCTGGCATTTCCCGGCCTGGCCGCGGCGGCCATGTACGCTTTTCTGGGGGCGTGGAATGAAACCGTAGCCGCTATCATCCTTACTCAGTTCAACCCCACCTTCTCCGTTGTGGTTTACCAGACTTTGCTGGGAGCTACCGGGCAGGTGAATCTGGCCGCGGCCGGCGGTATCGCTATGGCAGTGCCGGCCGTCTTTTTCACTTTCTTCATCCGCAAATACATCAATCAGATGTGGGGCGGCATGAGAGTTTAGGAGCGCCGTATGGCAGAAGTGTACTTGAACCATCTCACAAAACGTTTTGGCAAAAATGTCGTCGCAGTCAATGATCTGAATCTCCAGGTTCATGATCGGGAATTTTTGGTTCTGCTCGGCCCCTCGGGCTGCGGAAAAACGACGACCATGCGCATGATCGCTGGCCTGGAAGAGGTGACCGAGGGAACCATCTTTCTTGGCGACCGGGAGATCACCGACTTGCCGCCGCGCAAGCGCAATGTCAGCATGGTTTTCCAGAATTACGCGGTGTGGCCGCACATGACGGTGTACGACAATATCGCTTACCCGCTGCGGCTCAAGAAGATGTCCAAGCAGGAGATCGATAAAATCGTCAAGGATGTAGCGGAAATGACGAGCATCGGCGAACTCCTGGACCGTTATCCCACCCAGTTATCGGGCGGACAACAGCAGCGCGTGGCCGTGACCCGCGCCATTGCTGTCTACCCCGAAGTGTTTCTGATGGATGAACCGCTTTCTAATCTGGATGCAAAGCTACGCGTGGCCATGCGCACCGAGTTGAAGGCCATCCACGCCAAAACTGAAGCGACTACCATCTTCGTCACCCATGATCAATCAGAAGCCATGAGCGTCGCTGATCGGATCGTCATCATGCGAGAAGGCGAGATCGAACAGATGGGAACGCCGGAAGAAGTGTATGACAATAGCGCCAACATGTTCGTCGCCGACTTTATCGGCACCCCCCCCACGAATTTCTTCGACGGTGAGATACGGCGAGCCAACGGGACGCTTCACGTGGTCAACCCGCGTTTCGATATGGCCCTGAGCCCGGAAAACGCGGCCTTGCTTCAGGCTTATGGCAAGCGAGATCTGGTGATCGGCGTAAGGCCTGAAAACATCCTCCTGGTGGATGAGGCAGACGCCCTGCTCTCGACCGATGTCCTGGTGGTGGAGCCTCAGGGTTCTCACCAGGTTATTTCTTTTGAGTTCGCTAACAAGATCGTCAAGATCGTCGCGCCCACCCATCCCCCCGTTTCGGCTGGCGATCGCATTCACATCGATTTCAATCAACGTTCTCTGCATTTTTTCGATCCCCAAACCACACAAGCCATCGATCGACCAGAATCGGGTTGAGCGGCGCAAATGCGACATCAAATCCGCTGGACGGCCATCCATATCGCGCAGCGATTGACGTTGGTGGAAGCACTGACGCACCGTCAGCGTCAGCCGCTCCCACCTTTTCAGTTCACGCCATTGGCAGAGCCGGTCTCAGAACTCCCCGGTGAGGTGCAGGGCGTTGAGCTGCCACCCGGCACGATGTGGGGTGAACCCGGCCAGGATTTCTTGTTGCGAACGTCTTTCGTCGTCCCGACCGCCTGGCCTGACTCCGAGCCGGTCGCCCTCCTCCTGCCGCTGGGCGTGGCCGGGGATTTTTCTCATCCAGAGGCGTTGGTCTTCATCGATGGCGAACCTGTCGCCAGTTGCGACCGCCATCATCAGGAAGTTATCCTTGATCGGAGATGGTGCGATGGTCGGGAGCATGATCTGGCGTTGCTGGGTTGGACGGGCGGGACACAGGTGTTGCGCTTCGACGCCAGCGCCGGAACGCCGCCGCCCCGCGCTCCGCTCATCATGGGGACGAACGAGCTTGTGCAGGTTCACCGGCCCACGCGCGACTTCGTCGCCCTGGCTCGCGTGGCTCTGGGCCTGGCCGACGCCCTGGACGACGACAACCCCACCCGTCATCACCTTCTCACCGCGCTGAGCGACGCCTTCACGACGCTGGACATCCGCGAGCCAGTGGGGGACGCTTTTTACGAGACTGTCCGCCAGGCTCTGGCCATCCTGCAACAAGGTGTGAGCCGCGCCGGGCCGCCCCTGGATGTGGACATCACCGCCATCGGACACGCCCACATCGATGTGGCCTGGTTGTGGACGCTGGCCCAGACCCGCCAGAAAGCGCGCCGCACCTTCACCAACGTCCTGCGTTTGATGGAGCGCTTCCCCGATTTCGTGTTTGGGCAGAGTCAACCGCAGCTTTACGAGTACGTGCGGGAAGACGATCCGGCGCTCTTTGCCGCGATTCAGGCTCGGGTCGAGGAAGGGCGGTGGGAGCCAATGGGCGGGATGTGGGTCGAAGCGGATTGCAATCTCTCCGGGCCTGAATCCCTGGCCCGGCAATTTTTGTTGGGCCGGGCGTATTTTCGGGAGCACTTCGGGCCGGACGCCGAATCGCCGGTATTGTGGCTGCCTGATGTCTTTGGTTTCCCCTGGAGCCTGCCGCAGCTCATCCGGGAGGCCGGGCTCGACTATTTCTTCACCATCAAGATCGGTTGGAGTCAGTACAACCGTTTTCCTTACGATTCTTTCTGGTGGCGGGGCATCGACGGCACGCAAGTGCTGGCCCATTTCGGCACGACGAAAAATGCCGCCAGCGCTTTTGCAGCCACCTACAACGCCG
>DUEF01000106.1 GCA_011176555.1 Caldilineae bacterium | reverse complement strand
GACGACCTTCGTCAATGCTTCCCAACTTCGTTTCGAGATTGTAGCCGCCGACCTGGCGGGCGCAATTTCCGTCCCCGTCGTTGTACTCAATCCCGAGCCGAGCGCAGGGCCATCGAACATGGTCGTTTTCGACATTTCGTCCGGCCTGCAAAACCTGTTTCTGCCGCTGTTGCAGCGGTAGGACAATCGTCCCCCGCCTTACCTAGGCCATGAACTGGCAGGGTAAGCGCTCGACACGGCTCCCGCCTCCCATTTAATCCCGGTTAAGTTGTCATTAAGTTGCCTGGTGTAGAATGGGGCGTCAATCCTAATCACTTTACGAGCGCCAAGCGCAAGGAGAAAAAATGCCTCACCCACTCGTAAGACAACTCCGTTTCGCCCGCAGTGAATTTGTTCGTTGTTTGGAGGGCGTCTCGGATGAAGACGCTCGCAAGCGCATCATGCCCATGAACTGCATCAGCTGGATAGTCGGCCATTTGGCAGCCCAGGAGCAGAGTTATTTTGTGTTTTTCCCCCAGGGAAAAGTGCTTTATCCCGAATTGATTAAGAAAGTTGGATTCGGCTATCCTGCCAGCACCCCACCTCTGGCTGAGATGTGGCAGGTCTGGAACGAAATCACCGCAGAAGCCGACGTTTTCCTGGATTCGCTGTCCGCGGAGGATTTGCGGACACATCTGGAGCAGACAACGGATGGTCTGGAGGCGGGTGGATTTGGAACAGTGAGCAAGCAGATGTTGGCGCAAAGTAGTGTCCAATTAAGCGAGAATGTTGGCACGAAGTTGCTGCGCACCACTTATCACTACTTTTTTCACACGGGCGAGGCCCACGCTGTCCGCCAGCAGTTGGGACACCCGGATTTGCCGTATTTCGTGGGGTACATGCCAGATGATTTGTGGGCTGAGAAATAATCGGAAGAGTTCCGCCCGGATGGACGGATAATCAATAACCACTATTCTTTGAAAACACCAAGGAGAAACGAATCGTGAAGATCAAAAAAGAAGCTATACCGGTCATAATGGAAGCGCCCGGAGTCATAATGCGTAAACTCGGGGGGTTCGGAAACATGGATGCTACTTACCATGAATTCCCCAAAGGCACTGATTTCACACCGCTGCTGAAGGGATTGCCAAACGACAGTTGCCATTGTCCCCATTGGGGCTACATCTTCGAAGGCGCGTTTCGGTTCATTTACGACGATGGAACCGAAGAGGTATTCGAGGCAGGCGATGTGTTTTTCGCTCCGGCGGGGCATACTGCAATCGTAGACAAGGACTTAAAATTCATCGATTTTAGCCCTACAAAAGAACATAGCGAACTGCTGGCGAATGTCCAAAGAGTGATGTCTGAAATGAGCGCATAGAGTGGTGTGAGTCAGACGCATCTTTTAGATCATGCAACCGCCAACCCGTAAAGCCACATTCATCATCCGCCTGTGGACGGATGGCGACCCGCTTGATGACAACGCCTGGCGCGGCACGGCCGAACACATCGGTAGCGGCCAGCCGCGCCAGTTTCAAACGCTTGACGAATTCATTGACTGGCTGCGCCAGGAGTTGGCAAAGACAAAATTCGAGAACGGTTCTGGCCTCTGTCGGCGCGGCGCGTGATGCAGGGCGTTAACCCACAACCCATTCAACACTGGCTCTGACAAAATCTCGCCGATCACAAAAGCCGCCCCCCTGCCGTTCATGCAGGATGGATGCGGCTTTTCGATTGCTCAAGATCGTGGCTCTTCTGGATCTCGTGGGGTTATCGTGGGACTCGTATTGCGTAGTGCGTGTTCCGTTGGGATAGTGCCACGCAATACGCACCACGAAACACGCATTTCTTCACGCAACTCCCTGAATTCCAAAAGAGCCAAGATCGTTTCGTTTGTTAGGCTGTCAAGCCAACTCCACAGACACGGCCCGCTTGCCGATGCGGTAACTGCCGTTGCTGGCCAGCACCTGGCCCACAAGGTCTTCCGGCACATCGACCAGCGTGTGGCGCGACTGAATGCTGATCTTGCCAAGTGAATGGCCGGGAATATCGGCGTGGTGGGCGATGGTGCGCACGATATCGTTCACGCGCACGCCTTGCGCTTTGCCCGTGCTCATAAAAATGCGGACCATGCCCTGTTCGTGTGAACCGTTGCGGCCATTCCCGTTGCGGCCATTACTCCTGGCGCGCCCGTTCCGGCCGTTTTTCTTGTATCCCCGCCGCTCATCGTATTTCGACCGCTGGCGGCGCTTATCCCACACGTCGCTGATGGGGGCGATGGGGCGTTGTTTTTCTTCGGCGCGGGCGATCTTGAGCGCCACCGCCGCGATTTCCACGGGATCGTGGCCTTCGGCCATCAGCGTTTCCACCATCTCCCGCTCTTGTTTGGCGCGGCCGCGGCGCAGCCACACCATCACCTGCTCCTGCAATTGCGCATTGCGGTGCGCGAGGATCTCCTCGACGGTCGGCAGCGCGGCCTGGGCGATCGGCTGCTTGACGAAATGTTCGATCCGGCGGAAACGCCACTGCTCTTTCGGCGTCAGCAAGGTCAGGGCCACGCCCGTTTTCCCGGCCCGACCCGTGCGGCCGATACGGTGCACATACACCTCCGGGTCTTGCGGCAGATCGTAATTGATCACGTGCGAAATATCGTCGATGTCCAGCCCGCGCGCGGCGACATCGGTCGCCACCAGCACCTTGATGCGGTTGTCGCGGAAGCGTTGCAGCACCCGCTCGCGGGCGTCCTGGCTCATGTCGCCGTTCAGCGCCTCGGCCGGGAAGCCGCGCACCGTCAACTCGTTGGCCAATTCGCCGGTGCCGCGACGCGTGCGAGCGAAAATCAGGCCGCTGGTGATCGGCTCGATCTCGAAAATTCGGGTCAGGGCGGCCAGCTTGTCCCTTTCGTTGACGAGATAATAGCGCTGTTCGATGGCCGCCACGGTAATGTCTTTGCGACTGATGGTGAACGATTGGGGATCGCGCATGTAGCTGTTAGCCAAACGGCGGATGGCAGGCGGCATGGTGGCCGAGAACAGCGTCGTCTGCCGGTCGGATGGCGTCTCGTTGAGGATGGCCTCGATGTCTTCGATGAAGCCCATGCTCAGCATCTCGTCCGCCTCGTCCAGCACCACGGTGGATGCCTGGCTGAGGTCCAGCACGCCTTTCTGGATGAGATCAAGGATGCGACCGGGCGTGCCCACTACGATATCGACACCGCGTTTGAGACGGCTGATCTGGCGGCCATAAGGCGTGCCGCCGTATACGGGCAGCACCTGCACGTGCATGGCGCTGCCG
>DUEF01000105.1 GCA_011176555.1 Caldilineae bacterium | reverse complement strand
TCAATCTCGTCCCTTTGGAGGATCAGATCGACCTTCTGGAGCGTCTGGAGGGGATCAGCACATGAGGTGTGGTTGAAACGATGACGGTCGAGATACCGGCGGCGCTGCTCCGGGGGCTGCGACGCTATCTGGACGCGCCCCGGGCGACGGTCGGGGCCCTGCACCGGCAGCCGCTTGAGGGGGGATTGTCGGGCAGCGCCCTGGAAACCTGGCGTTTGCGCCTGCACCGCGCCGGCGGACGAACGTCCATTACCCTGGTCTACAAACGCGGCGCTGTCGTCGACGGCGCGTTCCTGCGCGGCGCAGCGCGAAGCGCTGGCATTCGTCCATCTGCCTGGAGAATTACCCATCGACATGCCCACGGTCGTGGCCGTCGATCTGCCGCATGGCGATTTGTGGATGCTGCCCTTTCCCCCGGCCAAACGCACATCGCACTGGCTGGCCGATTGGGATCAAGACGATATCGCGCAAACGTTGCGAGATTTGGCGCGTCTGCACAGCGCTTTTTGGGATAAGAACGAGATTCTGGGAGACTGGCCGTGGCTGGCCCGACCGACCACGAACGACGCCGACGCCTTGGCCGTAGACGGATTGATCGGCCTCGACGCCATCATCTCTGCGAGCACTTACGACCACGCGCTCACCCCCGACCGCATCACCTGGCTCCGCGCCCTGGCTCTGAACCCCGCCGCGCTTCTCGATCCGCTCAATGACGGCCCATTCACCCTCCTGCACGGCGACGCCGGCTTCCAGAACATCGCCATCACCCTCGACGGTCGCCAGCGCATCTGGTACGACTGGCAACTGGTCGCGGCCGGCCCGCCCGCGCTCGATCTGGTCACTTTTCTCCACCCCTGGGCTTACCCCGAAGCCGAACCGGCGTTGCCATTGTCGGACATGATCGACCTGTACCTGGCGGCGCTATCGCGGCGCGGACATTTACTGGCCCCCGAGCATTTTCAACGCCAGGTCGACGCCGCCTTGCTCTGGCGCTGGATCAGCCAATGGGCCCCGCTGCTGGGGCAATATCGCCAGCGCTTGCAGCCAGCAGTGCGCTCGCGCCTGTATGCTGCTTTCGAGCAGTTGCACTGGCCGGCATTGGCTCGTTGGAAAGAAGAGCGTCCTGCTCCCCCGAGATGACCATTCGCGCCGCCACCGCTCTTCTTTTCTCCCCCGCGATTACCCCCCCGCCTCATTTAGATGTAAAATTGCTTCCTGTATGATGGTAAAGTGTTCTTACGCTTTGTCATCTTGAAAAACTATCCATATCTCAAAACCGCAAGACACAAACATGCTTTTGCGGATCGTTCGCTCTGGCAAAGAAGCCACGGAGTAAACATTATGACTCTCAGAGAAGACGCCCTGAGGTATCACACTCAAGGCAAGCCCGGTAAAATCGAAGTCACGCCCACCAAACCACTGCTCACCCAACACGATCTGGCGTTGGCCTACACGCCGGGCGTCGCCGTGCCGGTACTGGAGATCGCCGAAGACCCTGACAAGGCTTTTGAGTACACGGCGCGGGGCAACCTCGTGGCGGTACTCACCAACGGTTCAGCCATCCTGGGGTTGGGCAACAGGGGAGCGCTCGCCTCCAAACCCGTGATGGAAGGCAAAGGCGTTTTATTCAAGCGCTTCGCCGATGTAGATGTGTTCGACATCGAGGTGGACACCCAGGATCCCGATGAGATTATTCGCGTCGGCCAATTGATCGCCCCCACCTTTGGCGGTATCAACCTCGAAGACATCAAAGCGCCGGAGTGTTTCTACATCGAGGAAACGCTGGAAAAAACCACCGATATCCCCATCTTCCACGATGATCAGCATGGTACCGCCATCATTTCCGGTGCGGCGCTCCTCAACGCTTTACGACTCAACGGCAAGAAGATCGAGGACATCAAAATCGTGATCAACGGCGCTGGCGCGGCCGGCATCGCCTGCGGTGAATTCTACATCGGCCTCGGAGCCAAGCGCGAAAACATTACCATGTGCGACAGCCGCGGCGTGATCTACACGGGCCGCGAAGCGGGCATGAACCCTTACAAAGAACGCTTCGCCCTCGAAACGGACAAGCGCACTTTGGCGGATGCGATGGTGGGAGCCGACGCTTTCATGGGCGTTTCCGTGGCCAATGTCGTCAGCAAGGAGATGGTTCGCAGCATGGCCGACGCCCCCATCATCTTCGCCATGGCCAACCCCGACCCGGAAATCACCTACCCCGACGCCTGCGACGCCCGCCCCGACGTGATCATGGGCACAGGCCGCAGCGATTTCCCCAACCAGGTGAACAACGTTCTGGGTTTCCCCTTCATCTTCCGCGGCGCTCTGGATGTGCACGCCACCAACGTCAACATGGAGATGAAAGTGGCCGCGGCCGAAGCCCTGGCCGCCATGGCCCATGAAGATGTGCCGGACAGCGTGCTCAAGGCCTACGGACTGGACAGCCTGCGCTTCGGCAAAGAATACTTGATCCCCAAGCCGCTGGACCCACGCGTCCTCACTCGCGTGGCCCCGGCCGTCGCTCGCGCAGCCATGGAAACCGGCGTCGCCCGTCACCTGATCGACATCGATGCCTACCCCGACGAATTGCGAGCCCGCCAGGGGTTGGGCATGACGGTCATGCGCAAGGTCATCCACCGGGCCCAGGACAGCGCTCCCAAGCGCCTCGTCTTTGCAGAAGGCCATGACCCCCGCATCATCCGCGCCGCCTTCGCCATCGAACAGCAAGAGATCGCCGAACCGATCCTGCTGGGGCGGCCCGAATCCATCCAGAAGACACTGGAACAGCTGGAGCTGGATTACAAGCCAACGATCATCTATCCGGCGGGTTGCGAAGATCGCACCCGTTATGCCGAAGAGTTGCACAAAATCCGCGCTCGCAAGGGCGTGACGCGCGAATACGCCTACCAATTGATCCGCCAACACAACTACTTCGGCCCCTTGATGGTGGCGCTGGGCGAGGCGGACGCTTTTCTCTCTGGCCTCAACTACAACTATCCCGATGTACTGCGCCCCGCCCTGCAGATCATCGGCACCAAAGAAGGCGTGCATGTCATCAGCGGCGTTTACATGATGATTGTGCGGGACCGGGTCTACTTCTTCGGCGACGCCACCGTCAACCCCGATCCCACAGCCGAGCAACTGGCCGAGATCGCCATTGGCGCGGCCGAAGTGGCGATGACCTTCAACGTGGAGCCGCGCATCGCCATGATCTCCTTCTCGAACTTTGGCAGCGCCCGCTTCCCGCAGAGCGAGAAAGTGCGTCGGGCCAC
>DUEF01000104.1 GCA_011176555.1 Caldilineae bacterium | reverse complement strand
GCCGCCCGCTCCGCTCCCGGCCTCCCGCAACGGCCAACCCCCTTCGATTCAGGTCGAGGGCCTGTGGCATCGTTACGCCAACGGCGTCGAAGCGCTCAAAGGCGTCGATCTGCAGGTGCGGCCCGGCGAATTTCTGGCGCTGATGGGACGCAATGGCAGCGGCAAAAGCACATTGCTCAAGCATCTGGTGGGGTTGTTGCAACCGGCCCGGGGCAAAGTGACGGTGTTGGGGCAAGACGCCGCGCGCACCGCCACCGAGGAACTCACAACCGAGATCGCCTACACGCCCCAAAACCCCGACCGCCTGCTTTTCGCCGAAACCGTAGCGGACGAGCTCGCCTTCAGCCGCCGCGCTCGCAATCTCCCCGCCGATCCGGCTGCGGATCAGGCGCTTCTCGCCCGCTTGGGCATCGCCGATCTCGTAGACCGGCACCCACGCGACCTTTCGGTGGGGCAGCGGCAGCGCCTGGCCCTGGCGGCCGTGCTCGTCACCGACCCGCCCCTCATCCTGCTGGATGAACCGACCCGCGGCCTCGATTATGTGCAAAAACACAAACTGGCCGAGCTGTTGCAGGAGTTGAGGGACAGCGGCAAAACCGTGATCATGGCCACGCACGATGTGGAGTTGGTGGCGGCCACCGCCGACCGCGTGGCGCTCATGGCCCAGGGGCAGATCGTGGTGGATGGCCCGGCCCGCCGCGTGATGTCCGAATCGCTGGTCTTTTCCAGCCAGGTGAACAAATTATTCCGCGACCCCCGTTTGCTGACGCCCGAAGATGTGTTGGCGAGCCTCCCAGGTGAAACGCCATGACCGTTCAACCTCAACTCCCCCACCTCCAATCCGAAATCTCCGTCCCTTCTTCTCGGCGACGCCGGGTTGTTTCGCAATCCGCAATCCCCAATCCGCAATCCGCAATTTCCACCATCATCCTCGCCCTGGCCAGCTTACTCGGTCTGGTTGCCTTCCTCTCGCCCTTCTTCGGCGACCCCGAACAGCGCGCCAACATGGGCATGGCGCACGGCGCCGACGCCCTGCTGATGCTGTCGTTGCTGAGCATTCTCGCCCTGGCGTCGGTCGTCGCCAGCATCCAGTCCGGGCAGATGTCGTCGAAAACGCTGGCGGTGTTGGGTGCGCTGGCCGCGGTGGGCGCGGTGCTACGCTTCCTGCCCGGCCCGGCCGGATTTTCCGCTATCTTCTTCTTGCCCATCCTCGCCGGTTACGCTTTTGGCGCGCAATTCGGCTTCCTGTCCGGCCTGACCACGCTCCTGGCCTCGGCTTTCCTCACTGGTGGCATTGGCCCCTGGCTGCCCTACCAGATGTTCGCGGCGGGCTGGATCGGTGCGGCCGCGGGGATGCTGCCCCACCCCGGAACCAACTCTCGCCGCGAACTCATTTTGCTCGCGGCCGCGGGTTTGATTTTAGGCCTTTTGTACGGCGTCGTCATGAATCTGTGGTTCTGGCCGTTTGTGTTTCAACCCGCGCAGGCCGAGATGTACTGGCAGCCGGGCGCGGGCGTCGTCGAAGGGGTCAAACGCTACGCGTTGTTCTATCTCACCACCTCCTTTGTCTGGGATCTGTGGCGGGGCATCGGCAACGCCGCCCTGATCCTGCTCTTCGGCGCGCCGGTGTTGCGCCTGCTGCGGCGTTACGAGCGACGGTTCCGGTTTGTGCGGGGGTAGGGCGGAGGCTGGGAAAAAAGCAAAAAAGAACGTTTCTGTGCTACAATGGCGCGAGACTTTGCTATCGCGAGCACCATCCCCCATGCACGCCGTTCTCATTCGCAACCCCATCTCCGGCAATCCCCACCGCCAACACGCCCTCGACCAGGCGCTCGCTGAGTTTGTCCGCGCCGGCTGGCGTCTCGACATCCGCCAGACCGAGCGCAAAGGGCACGCCCGGCAACTCGCACAGGAAGCCGCGGCGCAAGGCCATGATCGCATCATCATCGCCGGCGGCGACGGCTCCATCGGTCAGGTCGCGGACGGCATCGTGCGTTCCGGCAGGACTGACGTGCGTATGGGCGTCATCCCCCTGGGAACCGGCAATGTCTTCGCCCGTGAACTGGGCCTGCCCTTTCCCCGCTCGTCGCGAGACGATGCCGCGGTGCGGGCGGTGCGCATCATTCTGGCGGAAGACGCCAAACCCCTGGATGTCGGCGTGGCCAACGATCAGGCATTTTTGTGCTGGGCCGGTTGCGGCATCGACGCCAACGTCACCGAAGAGGTGGAAACCAACCTCGCCTTCGACAAGCGGCAGTCCCCGCTCAAAACCTACATCGTCGCCCTGCTCAAACAACTGCGCGGATTCGAGTCACCCCGGATGAGCGTCACCGTCGATGGCCAGGAGAGGCTCGAAGGAAAGTTCGCCCTGGTCATCGCCAGCAACATCGCCCTCTACGCCCGCTATCTGCGCATCACTCCCAGGGCGCACCTGGACGATGGCTATCTCGATTTGTTGCTCATCGACGCCGACCATCTCCTGCCATTCGCGTACACCGCCCTCAAGATCGTCCTCTTCCCCGCCGCCAGGGGCAAACGCATCATCCGCCGTCGCTTCCGGCAGTTGCAGGTGGAAAGCGATCGGCCCGCATCCTACCATCTCGATGGCGATCCCCTCGGAACCACGCCCCTGACCATCTCCGTCCTGCCCCGCCGCCTTCCCGTTTACCTGGATGCACGAACTGCCAGAAAGCGCCTGACATGAATGCCGCTTTAGCTATTGGATATTCGGTATCGGGTATTCACAGAGTAATCGAGAAAATACCCAATAACCAGTACCCCACTTCCCCCTATGTCCGACCTTCTCACTGTCTCCCAACTACTTGACTATCTCACGGCCATCGTACGCGAGGACGCACTCCTGGCGGATGTGATGGTGCAGGGCGAGATCAGCAACGCTTTGCGCGCCAAATCGGGGCATTTCTATTTTTCGTTGAAGGACGCCAGCGCCACCATCAGTTGCGTGATGTGGCGCTCTGCCGTGCGCGCCCTGCCCGAAATCCCGCAAGAGGGGCAGCGGGTGCGGGTGAGTGGCCGGGTGGACATCTACGCGCCCCGGGGTCAGTTGCAACTGGTCGTGAGCGCGATGGTGGTCGGAGATGACATCGGCGCGCTTTATCTTCGCTTCGAGGAGAGCAAGCGCCGTCTGCAAGCGGAAGGCCTGTTCGACGCCGAACGCAAACGCCCTTTGCCCGCCATCCCCAAACGCATCGGTATCGTCACCTCGGCCACGGGCGCGGCCCTGCGCGACATGTTGCGAGTGCTCGGCCAGCGCTGGCCCCTGGCCGATGTGCTCCTGGTTCCGAGCCTGGTGCAGGGCGCACAGGCCCCGGCCGCGTTGCAGGCGGCGTTGTTCAGCCTCTACGACCGGGATGACATCGATGTGATCGTGCTGGCGCGGGGCGGTGGCTCCATCGAAGACTTGTGGGCGTTCAACGATGAAGGGCTGGCGCGCCTGGTGGCGGAATCGCCCGTGCCAGTGGTGAGCGGCGTCGGCCACGAAACCGATTTCACGCTGGTGGATTTCGTGGCGGATGTGCGCGCGGCCACGCCCTCAGCGGCTGCTGCGGCTCTCACGCCTGATGCCGCGGGTTTGCGGCAATCTCTGGACGGCGTAGCACAGCGGCTGCAGGAATTGACGCTGAACGCCATCGCGCGCCGCCGCCTGGAAACGGAGCGCGCCCGGTCTATCGTGCAGCGTTACTCGCCGCAATATCGCATCGACCAACAACGTTTGCTGATCGATGAGCTGGAGCGGCGCTTGACGCAAAATACTCAGGATCGCCTACGGCGATGGCGCTTGGCGCTGGACGGGCTCGCACAGCGCCTGGAAGCCCTGAACCCCAACGCTGTTCTGTCTCGCGGTTACGCCATCGTGCAAGATGATGCGGGCGGCGTCATCAGCTCGGTGACGCAGACCTCCGCCGGGCAAGCGCTGTCTGTGCGCGTGGCGGACGGCAGTTTCCCGGTCGTCGTTACTGGACAGAAGTCGCTTTTTCAGCTTGATGAATAAGCCACAACCAAATAGAGGCGTGTTGCGTGTTCCGACAAGCTGGTATCGAGCGAACGGACCACGCACTACGCATTACGTTTGACGTATCATTTGCCCCTCCCACCAACCCATTATGACCCCACCATCTATCTCAGACCTCACATTCGAACAAGCCCTGGCTGAACTCCAGAGCATCGTGCAGGAGTTGGAAAGTGGCGACGGCAGCCTGGATGAAAGTCTCGCCCGCTACGAACGCGGCATGATCCTGGCCCAGCGCTGTAACGATCTCCTGGACAAAGCGGAACTGCGGGTGCGCGAGCTTCGCCCGACCGGCGAGGAAGTCGACTTCAGCGGTCCGCTGAACAGCCGCGCCTGATTAACGTCATGTCGGAGCGCCCGTCATGTCGAAGCGTAGCGAGACATCCCCTTAATGATAAGCACACGCGTCATCCAGGGGGATTAGTTCCCTCGTTCCGCTCGGGACAGGCCTCCCGCTGGTCGTCGAAATGACGTTTTTTG
>DUEF01000103.1 GCA_011176555.1 Caldilineae bacterium | reverse complement strand
ACGATGAAAACCGCCATCCTGCTGGCCAAAGTGGGCAGCGGCGATCCCACAGCACTGGTTCCCCGCGACATCCTGCGCATGGCGACGACGGCAGGGGCCCTGATCATGAGCGCTGGGGATTGCCTCGGCTCTGACGAGCCTCGCAATGACATGGGCCAGCTTACCCCCGGCAGCAAAGCCGACATCACCCTCGTCGACCTGAACAAACCGCACATCATGCCTGTACACCGCCCGGACAGCGCCCTCGTCTACAACTGCAACGGCCCTGATGTCCACACCGTCATCGTCGCCGGCCAGGTGCTACTCGACGCCGGTCGAGTGACGATGCTGGACGAAGAAGCGCTGCTGACCGAGTGCAGAGACGCTGCTCGGGATTTGATGAAACGGGCGGGGATCAGAAGTCAGAGGTCAGAGATCGGAGATCGGAGGTCAGACGGAACACGCAATACGCACCACGCACACGCACCATACATCACTCAACCAACCATGAATATCAACAACCGCATCATCCTCATCACCGGCGCGGCGCAGCGCGTGGGGCGGGTCATCGCCCTGACGCTGGCTGAACGCGGCGCGCATATCGCTTTCACCTATCTCGACGACTCCGAGCCCTGGCGAGACACCCTGGCCGAAATCGAGGCGCTGGGCGTGCAAGCCCTGGCCCTGCCCCTGAACGTGCTCCATCCCGAACAACCAAAACAAGTCGTGGAGCAGGTAGTCGAGCGCTTCGGGCGGGTGGATGTGCTGGTGAACAACGCCTCGATCTGGCTAACCGATCCCTTTCTCGACATTTCCTACGACGCCTGGCGAGCGGCTCTCGATGTCAATCTGACCGGGCCGTTTTTGTGCAGCCAGGCAGCGGCCCCGCACATGCTGGCCCAGGGCGAAGGCGTGATCATCAACATCACCGATCTGTCCGCTTTTCAGACCTGGCCGAAGTACGCCCACCACGCGGCCAGCAAGGCCGGTTTGGTGGCGCTGACCAGGGTGATGGCCGCGGAACTGGCCCCAACCATCCGCGTGAACGCTATTGCTCCGGGCACGGTGCTGCTCCCGCCCAACGCGCCGGATGCCAAACGTCGCTGGGCGGAGGAGAATTCCCTGCTCAAACGCATCGGCTCGCCGGAAGATGTGGCGAAAACGGTGGCCTTCCTGATCGAGATGGATTTCGCCACGGGCGCGGTCTATTTCATGGACGGCGGCCGGGCGCTGGTCTGAACATCCACCGATTGAAATCGGCGGCTGCCACACAAAGTACGCTGAAGCGCACTGGCCGCCAACCCCCTGCATTGCGAGGCAATCCGTGGGACTGCACGCCAACCCGTTTATGGAAGTAAAGAAAATAAACCGGCAATAGATTAATGCGACCTCCGGGAGGTGGCGGCAAGGATTCTTGTTGAAAGACAGGCGCTTCGCCAGTTAAATCTTTCGGAAATGGCGACATTTCATCGCCACCTCCCGGAGGCCTTGGTTACCTGATTGTTTATTGAATGTTCATGAACGGGTTTCGCATACCAGCCCGGTGATTCATCGCCGGGCGACCCGCCGCAGCAAGCGGTCGACCAGTTCGATCTCCGGCACTTTCATCAACCGCAGCAGCAGGTAGTAGACGACGCCGCCGATGACGCCGGGGATCAGCAGCACCAGCAGGCGGGGACCCAGTCCGGCCACGCCCAGTTCGGCCAGCAGGTATTGGGCCGAAAAATAAACGAAAACGCCCATGATCGCCGCGGCCAGC
Source organism: Caldilineae bacterium (assembly GCA_011176555.1). Lineage (GTDB taxonomy): Bacteria > Chloroflexota > Anaerolineae > J102 > J102 > DUEF01. Next base: position 1,398 of record DUEF01000103.1, on the reverse strand, counting down.
AGCGTCTGCAGCAGGGTGCGGAACACGTCCTGCTCCAGGCGACCGCCCCATCGCCACAACAAAAAGATCATCATCGAGACATGGGCGGCCTGCTTGGCCGCGTCGCCCAGGGCCAGCGCCAGGAAGCCGAGCCGACCGATCAGGCTGAGGGCGACGGCCAGGTACACGAAAACAGAGAGGATGCCGACGATGGCCGGGCTTTTGCTGTCGTTGCGGGCGTAGAAAGAAAAATTCAGGGGCCAATCGATACTGGCCGGAATCAGGCCAAACAGGTAGTAGCGCAGCGCCAGATAGGTCCAGGTGGTGTCGGCGGCTGTGAAAGCGCCGTGCTCGGCCAGCAAACGCACGGCTGGCTCCGCCAGGATCCATAATCCCACCGTGGCCGGAACCACCAACACCAACACCGCCCGCAAGCTCGATCCCAGCGTCCGGCGATAGCCCGACCAGTCTTTCGACGCGGCCAAACGGGACAGGCTCGGCAACGCGGCCATCGAGATCGCCACCGCCACCAGGCCGTGCGGAAACTGATAGAACGTCGTGGCTGTGCCCATGTAGGCCAGACTGGAATCGCCCGTGCCGCTGGCCAGCCGCCGGTCGATGCCGCCCTGCACCATGCCCACAAGGATCGAAACCATGATCGGCAGATAAAGATGCCACACCCGCCGCAAAGCGGGATGCCGCAAGTTGAAATTGGGGCGCAAACCAGAGCCCCGGAGCTCGGGCAGGCGGAAAGCAAATTGCACCAGGCTTCCGACGATAATGCCCACCGCCAACGTGTAGATGCCCAACTGCCGATAAAACAGCGGCACGATGACAATGACGCCCAAATTGTAAAACGCATCGCCCAAGGCAGGCATCGTAAACCGCTCTCGTGCAAACAGGATCGCCGCCAAAACGCCGGAACTGGCGAACACCCACACCGCCGGCGCGGTCAACCGCATTAGATTGACGGCCACGCCCAGGTACTCCGGTGACAGATCGCCGCCAATCAGGTGGATCAACGGCTCGGCGAAAAGCTCCAGGGCCAACACGACCACGGCCGCGATGAGCGATATGGCCGTGAAGATGATGCTGGCGACGTGGGCGAATTCGGCTCGCCGCTCCGGACGCCAGTAATCGCTGAGCACCGGCACCAGCGCCGCCGACAACATGCCCCCCACCAGCAAATCGTAAAGCGTGCGCACCACGAACTCGGACAGCCGGAAAGCCGACACCAACCCCGTGGCCCCGAAATAGTGGGGGATGATGATCTCCCGCACCATGCCCAGCACCCGGCTGAAAATACTGGCCGCGCTGAGGATGGCGGCGTTGCGAGCGACTGAACCCGGCCGCTCAGCGCGCTCCCCGACAACCTCGCTCATGCGCCCGCCCGCTGTGCACCGCCAACCGGCATGTTTT
>DUEF01000102.1 GCA_011176555.1 Caldilineae bacterium | reverse complement strand
CGAGGTAGTCGCCCGGGGCCAGTTCGGTGACGTGTTCTTCCACCGCGATGGTGGGGAGCACGCCCAAAACCGTGCCTTTGCCGCGCAAAAAGGCGATGTCGGTCTCGCTCGCCTGTAAAGCCAGCCCGTGCCCGCCGGAAGCGTAAGTGACCTGATGGCTGGTAGGGTCCAGAATGGCGTAGTAGATGGTGACGAACAGGTCGGAATAGGTGGTGTCGAGGATGGCGGTGTTGACCCGTTGCAGAGCCGTAGAGGGGGTGGTGTCGCGGGTGGAGACGAGGCGCATGGTGGTGCGGCTCAGGGCCATGTACAGGGCGGCGGGAATGCCTTTGTCTGCCACATCGGCGACGACGATGCCCAGACGACCATCCGCCAATGGGATGAAATCGTAGAAGTCGCCGCCGATCTGCCGCGCCGGCTCCCAGATAGCCGCGACTTCGTAGCCAGGCGGCTGTGGCGCATGCTCGGGCAGGAAGCCGATCTGGATATTGCGCGCCACTTCCAATTCGGTGGCGGTGCGTGCATCCTCCTGCACCTGCTTGTAGAGCCGGGCATTGGCGACCGCAGAAGCGACTGTATCGGCCAGGGCGTTGAGAATGAACCGATTTTCGCTATCAAAATCGTTTAGCTTGTTGCTTTGTACATCGAGAACGCCCAGCACCCGATCTTCGAGCTTGAGGGGGAGGGCGATTTCGCTGCGGATATCGGGCAGGTGGCGCGGGTCATCGGGGATGTAGAGCGGGTCGAGGGACACATCCGGCGCGAGGTAGGTCTCGCCATGTTCCAGCACCCAACCGATGATGCCTTCGCCAAGCCTCGTCGATCTGCCCACCCTGCGCCACAGTTCGTTTGTCTCCAGGCCGCTGGAAGCGCGAAACATGGCTCGCTGAGCGCCTTTTTCGATGACAAAGATCTGGACGTGGTAGTAGCCAAAAGCCTCTTGGATGACATCGACCACGTGGGTGAGCAATTCGTCCAGGTCCAGAATCGAGACGACCGAGCGGGTGACTTCGGCCAGGGTGGAGAGCTGGTTGGCTCGCCAGCGTTCCGCGCGCAGGAGCCGGCCAGCGTGCAACGCGGCCGCGGTCTGGTTCGCCAGGATGCGGAGTTGCCAGAGATGGTCGGGCGTGAAGTGATCGGGCTCGTCGCTTTGAACGGAAACCGCGCCCAGGGCTTCATCGGCCACGACCAGGGGCGCGAAAATGGCCGAACGCGGGGGCGAAGTGTGCGTGTGGCTGGGTTTGGCGGGCAGTTTATCCCAGTCGCGTAGGAAATCGCGCACCAACAACGATTCCCTGCTGTCGCGCATCCAGCCCACGATGCTTTGCGCGGCCGGCGCCTGGTAGTAGCTGGGCGGAAATGCTTCGCCCTCCTTGTTCCAGGCGAAAAGCTCGGTCTTGTCATCCCGAAACAGGAGGATATGGACGCGGCCAGGCGGCAGGAGTTTGCGTATTTCGCTGTGCAGGCGTTCCAAGATGTCTTTTTCACCGATCTGAGCCTGCGCCAGATGTTGGCTGGCCGCTTGTAACGCCACCAAGGAAGGCTGGGCGGCATCTTGCGATTTTTGCATGGTCATGGTGCGACGTTGTATTTCACCATTTGCAGGATGTTGCCCGCTCCGGTGAACTCGAAATGGACTTCGTCCATCAGTTTACGCATGAAGTAAATGCCCAACCCGCCGCTCTTTCGTTCGGCCAAAGGACCGGTGGTGGTGGGGAGAGACGCTTTGGCGGGGTCGAACGCCTTGCCCCAGTCTTGCAACTTCACGTAAAAATGGTGCTCCGCCACCCAGCAGCGCAGGACGATTTCGCCCTCCCCTCCGCCGTAAGCATGTTCAATGATGTTCGTAACCGCTTCGTCGATGGCCAGTTGGATATCGTAGCAATTGTCTTCATCAATCCGCCATCGCTCGCACCCGGACGCAACGAACTCGGCGACAATCGCCAAATTCGCCAAGTCCGCGGTGAAGTGAAGTTCTCGAACGGGTGATGGCATGGATCGGAGTAGCGATACTGGATATCGGGTATTAGCTATTGGTCTGCCCATGAATACCTGATACCCAATATCCGATACCCGTGTTTCCCACTGCTAGGCAAAGCTCTCGATTGCTTCGTTCTCCGTCTTATAAATCTGGAAAAGCACGGTCAACCCGGCCAGATCCAGGACATCGGCGACGCGCTGGCTGACTTCGGCCAGGCGGATATCGCCGCCGCGGTGTTTTTTGGCTTCTTTCGATGACGAAATGAGCACGCGTAAGCCTGCCGAACTCATGTAGTTGACGCCAGCCATGTTGAGCACGAGCTTGTAATGGCCTTTGTCCTGAGCTTTGCGGATGGCAAGTTCAAAAGCTGGGGCGGTGTTGCCGTCGATGCGTCCATTCAGAATGAAAAGATCGCATTTCTTCAGTTCTTGGTGTTTGACTTCGAGATTGGTGGCGGTCATGGTTTCCTCCGAGATGCTGGTGATTAATGATTGAAGATCAAAGATTAAAGAAACGCCTCGTATGATCGTTTTTGATCATTAATCTTTGATCTTTGATTATGTACGAGCTGCGCCGGTGCGGTTTCGAGCGTTTCTGCCAGCGCGAATTGGACGGCGACCATGCCCAGGCCGACAAAAATCCACAGCAGGGACGTCATGTGGGGGTAGGTGAGATTGAACAGGTAATGATCGAGCAGGCCGCCCGCAAGCAGGCCCACTGTTGCGCCCAACACGCCCAGGAGCAGGGCATCCAGTTTGGGGTCCTTGCGCGAGCGCCGCAGTCCCTGGATCAGGGCGTTGAGGAAGAGGATGATGGTGATCAGGAAAACCGCGAGGCCAACCAACCCCATTTCCTCCGCCATGAGCAGGTAAAGTGAAGATACGCCGATGTACAGATCGATCTGCGGCGTGCCGGTGAAGCCAACGCCGAAGATTGGATAGGCGCTGATCAGGCGCAGAGCGTCGCGGTATTCGCCGATGCGCATCTGGGTGGAGCGATCCTGACCGGCGAGACCGGTGAGCGCGTACTGGATGTAATCTTGCGTGAAGGGCAGGAAAAAGAAGACAGCGGCGGCGATGAGGCCCAACACCAACAGCTTGCGGTAGCGCAAAGCGCCGATGGCGACCAGCCCCAGGCCAAAGCCGAACATCGAGCCGCGGGACATCGTCAGATAAAGCGCCAGCACCTCCATTGCCAGGAACAAGATGATCCAATGCCGGGAGAAAATCGGCTTCTTGACGAAAAGCTGGGGCGCGGTGAACACGCCCAGCATGATCAGCAGGCCGCCGAAGACATTGGGATCGATGCTGGTGCCGATGGCGCGCATCACGCCGTTGGGATCGTCGTTGATGAAGCGCAGCGCGCCGAAACCGCCAGGGTAGCCAAAGCGCGCCAGCCGATCCAGCACCCAGACGGTGGCGTCTTGGGGCATGACGTAAAAGAGGATGCCCAGCGCGGCCGCGCCTGCCCCGCCCAACATGAGCGCCTTCGCCAGGAATGTCAGTTGCCGCCGGGTTTGCACGACATTGATCGTCACAAAGAAAAGGGAGATGCTGAGCACCATCTCCATGAATTGGCGCAGATTGTTGGAAGTCGGGCGGGCGTGTTGCAGGCCCATCGCAAAGGTGAAGGCCGCCATAATCAGGAAAAGCGCCACGGCCCCGCCGATCGAGGATGTCTCCAACCGGGTTCTCTGGCCGAGCGCGTATTGCAGCGCCCACACGCCAAAAGTAGCGAAGATGGCGAGATCCAAAAAGCTGGGCGTGAAGCCGATCTTGAAAGGCAGTGTGGCGAAGGGCAACAAGGCGCTGATGGCGATGACGCCCACCAGGCCCCACATCACATCGCGCAGCACCAGCGCGCCGGCGATGAGCACCAGCGCCAACGCCAGCGCCACCAGGGGGCCGGCAACCCCCACCAGCAGACCAATGAACAATCCGCTCGCCAGCAGCAGGGCAAGGATCACCCAGCGCTGCCTGCGGGGATCAGGATCGACCAGAAGGGCTTGGAAGCGTGCGAAGGTGGCGTGAAACATGATGCCCCATTCTACGGCCTAACCTCGATTGTCGTCAACAGCGCCGCGCGGTCTCTCAAGCGATCGGCCGGGCCGTCCACCGGCAGACGTTCGAGCGTGTCAAGCTGGTAGAGGCCCGCGATCACGGTGTAGCGACCGGGGGACAGATCTTCTGGTAAGGCCAGTTCGTACTGGTCCTCGAACAGTTGGTTTGGCTCCCAGGCGCTGGTCGGCCACCAACCGCCGCGCGGGGCGGCGTCATATCCCGCCGCCTGTTGCCAGTTCTCGTCCATCAAATGCACGAAAACCTGGTAGTCCTGCGCGATGGGAACCATCCCCCGCCAGTAAAGTGTGAGCGGCAGGGCGTCGCCCGGATGCAGGACGGTTTCCGGCGCGTCGAAACCCTCCAGATGGATGCGGCTATCGAAACGAAATTGGTCGGGCGTGGCGATGTCGAAGGTCGGAGCTTCACCGGGCAACACGCGAAGCGTGCCGATACCCAGCGGCGTCTCTCCGCCCGAGACCGTTTGGCGGGGATAGGATTCCCTGCTTTCGTAATCGAAAAGCCCCACATCCACCAGCAAAAGCGTGGGCGCATCGACCGCCCAGGGGACGAGAAATCGGTAGTCGTCCTGGATGACGGGGCCGGGCCGCCAGAGGCTGGTGGCGTAATTACCCCAGCCCGGATAGGTGTCGTACTGCCCCACCTCTTGCAAATCCCGGCCCAGGAGGTGGACGAAGAGACTGGCGTTGTAGGGGATGGGCTCCGTGGCCTGCCAATACAGGGTGAGATCGAAGGGCTCGCCGCGCCGGACGGTTTGCGGTGACGCCGCGCCGCCCAGCAGCAGGATGCGGCCATCGATGATGACGGGTTCCAGGCGGTGTTGCGCGGGGATGTCGTCCGGTGTGATCAGGGGCGGGGGTTGGTAGGCCGGTCGGATGAAAAACACCAGGCTGGAGATAGCCAGGAGGAGCAGGG
>DUEF01000101.1 GCA_011176555.1 Caldilineae bacterium | reverse complement strand
TGGCCCCCGGCCGCTGTATGTGCAGGCAGGCAGCCTGGTGACAGAACGATCGGTGGGAGCCAGGCAATATGGCCGCTTCCTGATCGATATTTTCGAGGAGTGGGTGAGAAAGGACATCGGTCAGGTTTATGTGCAGATGTTCGATGTGGCGCTGGGCAGTTGGGTGGGCCAGCACAATCTGTGCGTTTTCGCGCCCACCTGCGGCGACGCCCTGGCCCTGGAGCACACCGGCGACTTGTACGCCTGCGATCATTATGTCGAGCCCGACTACCTGCTGGGAAACATCCTGGAAACGCCCATGATCGAGTTGGTGGCGTCAGACAAGCAGCGGCAGTTCGGTCAGGACAAAATGGATACGCTGCCCCACTATTGCCAGCAGTGCGAAGTGCGTTTCGCCTGCCACGGCGGCTGTCCCCGCAATCGCTTCATCGACACACCCGACGGCGAGCCGGGCCTGAATTACCTGTGCGAGGGCTACAAGGCCTTTTTCAGGCACGTGAATCAACCCATGCGCATCATGGCCGAGCTCTTGCGCCAAAACCGGGCTCCGGCCGAGATCATGCGCTGGTACGCGGCCGAAGACGCGAAGCGTAAAAAGACGCGGCATCCGCGTCAAACGTAAAACATAAGGTGGCGTAGCCACAATCAAATGGCGGCGTGTTGCGTAGTGCGTCAAGTTGGTATCGAGCAAACGGACCACGCAACACGGATTAACCACACAAAGCGCCTTTTTGCGGCATCACCCTGTAATGCGTCACGCGAGCCGTTTTTGACGTTTGACGCTTTACGCTTTACGCTTGACGTCGTATCATACCGGAACCACATTCAACCTCTTGGCGTCTAACACAGGACACACCATTCCCCCACCACCCTCAGGAGATTTCCATTTCATGAAAAAATTCAAAAATCACAAGCTCTGGTTGACGATGCTGGGGCTGACGCTGTTGCTGGCTCTGGCGGCCTGTGCACCCGGCCCTCCCCCCGTCGCCTCTGAACCGGAAGACATCACCGCGTCCGAAGCCGCCCCTGCGCCGGCCCCGGAAGACATCCAAAACATCATCTGGCAATGGACCGATCTGGTCGAAACCGAACCGGCCAGCCAGTCGGTCGTGCCGGATCCCGAAAAATACTTCATCGCCTTCCTGCCCGATGGCTCCATCCAGGGCAAAGCCGATTGCAACGGCGTGGGAGGCGGTTACACCATCGATGGCGATCAGCTCACTATCGAACTGGGCCCCTCCACCATGATGTATTGCGGCGATGAATCGCTCGATCAACAATTCCTGGCCCTGCTCAGCACGGTCGCATCCTTCTCGTTGGCCGATGGTCGGCTGGAACTACATCTGGCCGACGGCGCGGGGACGATGGGATTCGCCAACGCCGGGCCGGTCGGGGCCGAAGAAGCGCCCGCAACCGATGCTGGTGAGACGGAAGCCGAAACCACCACGCCATCCGTGGCCGATATCCAGAACATCACCTGGCAATGGGCCGATCTCGTCGAAACCCAACCTGCAGCGCAATCGGTCGTGCCCAATCCCGAAAACTACACAATCGTGTTCGCCGGCGACAATAAAGTTCACATCCAGGCCGACTGCAATCTGGTCAAGGGCATTTACACGGTGGATGGTGACAAGCTCACTATCCAGTTGGGGCCCTCCACCATGGCCTTCTGTGGCGATGAATCGCTGGACCAACAATTCCTGGGGCTATTGATCACAGTCGGCTCTTATGCCCTGGAAGATGGCCGCTTGCAACTGAATTTAATCGAAGGCGCAGGCGCGATGGGCTTCGACAATGGTGGCGCCATCGAGGCTGCGGAAGCGGAAACGACCGAACCGCCAGTCGCGGAGCCCCAACCCGAGATCATGGGCATCGTCTGGGAATGGGAGGCATTCCAGGATCAGGCTGAGCTCAACGACATCGATGTGCCGGATCCCGGCCAATACACCATCTTGCTGAACCCCGACGGCACGTACAATATCCAGGCGGACTGTAACGCGGGCAGCGGAGCCTACACCCTGGATGGCAGCAGCATCACGTTTGAGCCCGGCCCCATGACCCGGGCGATGTGCGAACCCGACTCGCTCGATCAGCAATTCCTGCAATACCTGGGCGATGTCGTCACTTACGTCCTCACCGATGAAGGCAAACTGGCGCTGAACCTGAAAATGGACGCCGGCAACATGATCTTCCGGCAAGGTGGCGCCGAAGGCGCAGGTGCAGGTCTTGACCCCGACCAGATCAGCCTGGACCCGCAAGGTCTCGCTGACGCCTGGCAGCCGGTTGTGGTCCCCGCCCAGCCTTACGATGTCAGCCAGCCGCCCGGCCCCAAGGGGATGCCGGAGCATATCGAGATCCTCTTCGGCGCGACCGATCCCGCCGACCGTCAGCCTGGCGATCCCATCATGTACATCATCCCCGTCAACGCCTACCGCCAAATGTGGGAAGAAAACGGCAATCTGGCCGTGAGCAGAACCATGGAAATGATCGATCAGCTTTCCTACATGCTGACCTCTTCCCCCGAGACGGCCGGTTACCCCGCCCTGCCTTACGAAGAAATCGGTTCGGGCTACAATGATCTGGCGGTGCAGGTGGGACGCGCAACGGCAACGGACGCCAGCGCCAGCAAAAACGGCTATCGCTTTGTCGGTCGTTGGGCGCAGGACGCCAACCCTGTGACCAATGAGGGGATGCGCTATGTGTACCAGGGCTTCACCAACGACGGCAAATATCTCGTGTCCTTCTGGTGGCCTGTCAGCACCTCGCAACTGCCTGACGCGAACGACGATCTATCGCAAGAAGACCGAGACGCTTTCGACAGCGACGCCCAGGCCTACATCAGCGCCAAAGCCGAGATGCTCAACGGCCTCTCGACCGCTGACTGGGAGCCCGACCTGGCGAAGCTCGACGCCCTGGTCGGCTCGCTGCAAATCGAAGACATGACCGCGACCGGACTCGTGGGGCCCGAGTGGCAGTGGTTGGGCACATTGAGCAACGACGGCCAGGTGAAAAACCGGGTGGAAGATCCCTCAGCCTACCGTCTGCTGTTCAACGCCGACGGCAGCTACCAGTTCCAGGCCGACTGCAACAACGGCAGCGGCGGCTACACTATCGACGGCGGCATGACCGGCAGCTTCACGATGGAGGCGGGACCGATGACCCGGGCCGAGTGTGGCCCTGATTCCCTCTCCACCGACATGATGAACCTGATGGAAGCCGTGCAGACGTACCGGGTGCGCGCCGGCGGTGAGCTGCTCGGCCTGCTCTGGCCGGCCGGCGGCGGCATCGAGGTCTTCCAGGCGCTGGACGCAGCCGCCGAATAAACGAAACCGCCCTGAAAAGGAACATCATTTCGACGACTGTCAGGAGAAGAAGTCCCCTGGATGGACAGGAAGATCGTTCGCCAGGGGACTTCCCGCGTCCGAGATACGTTCGTCGCTTCGCCAGGACGCACTTCATCCGTCACGGCGCCGGCCCGCCAGCATGAATATCTACCCTGCTATTCGAGATCACCCTGGCTCTGGCGGACATCGTTCTATCAACACCATCCCACTCGTGAGTCCCACCAGCGCCCTCTCGAAAGGATCGGCCTGCTCCTCGGGCAATTCGATGCGATAGGTGACGTCCGCAGCGTAGGTTTCGTCCACGACCACGGCCTCGAAATCCGGCAACAACCGCTGCACCGGCGTGACGCTGGCGTAAGCGATGACCACTTCCAACTCGACGCTGGGCACATGCTCGACGAGCGGCAATCCCTTCAGCGCGTACTGCACCCCGCCGCTGTAAGCCTTCACCAGCCCGCCCTTGCCCAGCTTCGTCCCACCGAAATACCTGGTCACCACCGCCGTGATGTCGCCCAGGCCACTGTGCTGCAACACCGTGAACATGGGTCGTCCGGCAGTGCCGTGAGGCTCGCCATCGTCGCTGTACCCGATCTGCGAAGTCTCGCCCGGCGGCCCGACCAGATACGCCCAACAATTGTGGCTGGCATCGCTGAACTCGGCCTTGATCTCGGCGATGAACGAGCGCGCCGCCTCGACGGAGGGCGTATGCGCCACCGTGGTGATAAAACGGCTGCGTCTGATCTCCTCGGCCACGCGCTGCCGGGCCGCGGGTATGGGATAACGAGACATGGGGGCGGATTGCGGAGTGCGTGAGCAAAACGGAACGCGCACCACGCACCATCATTCTACCACATTCAGGTTGCAGGGCATGACAGCGCTATGCTATGCTCTCGCTATGACTTCGACGACGCTTCCTGACGCAGAACGGGCCCAGTCCGACCTCGCCGAGACCGCAGCCTGGCACTGGCTGGCTTATGAATCCGGCCTGAGCTTGCGTCGCGCCAAAGCAATTATCCTGGACCAACTTCAGACGCGCAAACGACCGCTGCACGACACCTTGTCCGAAGCCCCAAGCTCATGGCAGACGGCGCTGGGTTTGACGGTCGAGGAAGCGCAAATGTTGGAGAACCAGCGCGCACAGTTGGAGTCAGTCACAAAAACGCTGGTCGGGTGGAATCAACAAGGGTTGGGGCTGGTGCGCTGGGACGAACCCGGTTATCCGCCGACCTTGCGGGCCCACATGCGACCGGAAGAACAACCGCTCCTGCTCGGTTACCGGGGCGAGCTGGGCCTGCTCGAAATGCCGGCCGTGCTGGCTCTGGCGGGCAGTCCGCCCGACGAAGACGCCGGCGTCTGGACGCTCGAAACCATGCTGGAACTGGCCGGGGAAGGCGCTCTGCCGCTGGCGGTGGGCCGGGCCGGACTCGATGCCGAACTGGTGCGAGCGCTGCTGTCCGCAGAAGCGCCGCTAGCCCTGGCGCTGCCCAGGGGACTGGCTTCGTACAGCCCGCCACCTGCGCTGGCCGCGGCCATCTCCTCAGGCCGGGCGCTGTTGCTGAGCCCCTTCCGCCCTGATTGGACCCCACCATCGAGCGAACCGAACCCGGTGCTCGCCCCAACTTTGGGCTTCGCCCAGGCCCTGGCCAACGCCCTGCTCATCATCACCCCACCTCATCCACAGAATCTACTGCCCGAACAACCCTGCTTCCTGCGGCCCGGCATCCCCAAAACCGTCGGCTGCCAGAGCTATTACAGCGATCCAGAAACGTTGTTCCTGCGCCTGGTGGAAACGCCTGTCGCCGCGGCTATCGCCAATGCACCGTCGTTCGCGCCGCCATCCCCAACTACGCCCCCCACCCCCTCTCTCGATCCCGAAAAACTTATCGATCAACTTTCGGCCCTGGGCAACGTGCCCGAAGCCATGAAAGCGCGCTTGCGCAATCAGGCAAACGACTGATCGACCACCAGAGTAAACGACGACCTCATGGACTGTCCCAACTGCGGAACCTGGAATCCCGACGACAAGAACGTCTGTTGGCGCTGCCAGACCCCCCTACCCAAACCAGAAGAAAAGAAACAACGCAAATCCTTCACGATTTTCGGTCTCCCCGCCTGGATGGTGATTGTACTCGTGCTCATGCTATTCGTGCCCATGCTCATGCAATGCTTTGGTGGCGGAGGCGCACCGGGCCTATGAGTTTGGCGTCGCTACGCCAGGCGCTGCTCGCCTGGTTCGACGCGCACGCCCGGGCCTTCCCGTGGCGGCAGAACAGGAATCCGTACCGCATCTGGGTCAGCGAAGTCATGCTGCAACAGACCCAGGCGTCGACGGTCGTTCCCTATTTCAATCGCTTTATCGCCCGTTTCCCGGCTGTCGAAAGTCTGGCGGCGGCGCCGGTGGCCGAGGTGCTGAAGGCGTGGGAGGGATTGGGTTATTATCGCCGGGCGCACAATCTGCACAAGGCCGCCCAGATCATCGTCGCAGAGCATGGCGGCGTTGTCCCCAACGAGCAACGCGCGCTGCTATCCCTGCCCGGCATTGGTCGCTACACCGCCGGCGCTATCCGCTCCATCGCCTTCAATCAGCCCGCGCCGGTTCTCGATGGCAACATCAAACGGGTCATCAGCCGTTTGGACGATCTGGAAGCGAACATCGACGAGGCGGCCACGCAACGACGGTTGTGGACGCGAGCGGCCGAACTGGTGGATCCGCAGCGTCCTGGCGATTTCAACGAAGCGCTGATGGAACTGGGAGCCGCCATCTGCCTGCCCCGGAATCCAGCCTGTCATCTGTGCCCCGTACAGGATCTCTGTCTCGCCCGGCAACGCGGCACGCAATACGAACGCCCCATCCGCAATCCCCGCCGCCGTATTCCCCACTACGATGTCGCTGCCGGCATCGTTTGGCACGCGTCCCAACCCGACCAATTTTTAATCGCCCAGCGGCCGGAAAAGGGCATGTTGGGCGGGCTATGGGAATTCCCGGGCGGAAAACAGGAGCCGAACGAGACGTTACCGGAAACACTGAAGCGAGAACTCTGTGAGGAGTTAGGCATCGAGGTCGAGGTGAGAGAGCCCTTGGTGAGCATCGACCATGCGTTCACGCACTTCCGCATCACATTGCACGCCTACCACGCGCGGCACATCGGCGGCGAACCCCAATGCCTGGAGGTGGATGATTGGCGCTGGATAACGCTGACCGAGGCCGACGGATTTGCTTTTGGCAAGACGGATCGGAGAATTATTGGAGCGCTGCTGGCAAAATGAAACGCACTGATAAACCTATTGCGTAAAAAGCACAGGTAAATAAATAGTTGCAAGAGAAGGTGTTGTTGTGGGGGTGGCTGTTGGGGTGGGCGTGCGTGTCGAGGTCGGACTTGCCGTGGGTGTGGGAGTTAACGTGGGGGTCGGGCTCGCCGTGGCCGTGGGTGTGGGAGTAGGCGTTTGAGTTGGAGGGGGCAACGATTTCCTGAGCGTAAATTCATCGCGAACAACTTGATTGAAATCGATAAAGGTGACCTGAAGCACATCTTCCTCGATGTCCAGCACCACAGAGCCATGCCGGAGATGGTGCGTGTACATGGCAGGATGCCCAAATTCCCCCGCGGCGAGTTTCGACGAGGAGCCGGCAACAACGTAGACTGCGCCTTTGTGAGGCCCATTGGCTTTGAAGTAGACGTGATCGATCTGCGGGTTCCCACTACCGCCATCAAGAATCATCGAGTTCGTCAATGTCTCCGAAGTGCCGTAATGCCCGTCAAGCAGGTAAGAGCGTTCGTAAGAATGACTGTGCCCAGTCAAAACTAAATCAACGCCACCTGCTTCCAAAATCGGCAGGAACCGTTCCCGCATCCTGGTTTCGGCCGAACCTGGTTCATCCGAATCATGCCTGCCTTTACTGTACGGAGGACTATGCCAAAAAGCGATAATCC
>DUEF01000100.1 GCA_011176555.1 Caldilineae bacterium | reverse complement strand
CTGGCCTCAAAACGTATTCTTCAAATAACGTCTATTGACGGCGCGCCCAATTACCAATATCCAGCATCTACTACCAGCATCTCATTTCAGACCAGAATGCAGAAAACTCTGAATGAAGCGACGTTGGAAGACGAGGAAGGCGATGAAGAGGGGGGCGATGACCATCAGGGTAGCGGCGGTGAGCAACGACCACTGCGCGCCGATCTCGCCCAGTTGCGTAAACCGCACCAGACCGGCCGTCAGCGGGCGGCTCTTATCGCTGTTGGTGACGACGAGCGGCCAGAGAAACTCGTTCCAGTGCCAGGTGACAGAGGAAAGGCCGAAAGCGATGAGCACGGGCATGGATGGCGGCAAGTAGATGTGGCGCAGGAGTTGCCACCATTTGCAGCCATCGATGATGCCAGCGTCCACGAGATCACGGGGCACGCCCAGGAAGGCCTGCCGCATGAGGAACGTACCGAAAGCGGAGCCAAAATAAGGAATGGCGATGGCCAGGCGGGTGTCGAACAGGCCGAGCACGCGGATGGTGGAGAAATTCGGGGCCAGCAAGGCGGTGGTCGGGATCATCAACTGCAACAGGATGAAGAAAAGCAGCAATTGCTTGCCCATGAAGCGGTAATGGGCGAAAGCGAATCCGGCCAGGGTGACGGTGATGATCTGCACCCCCAAAATCATGGTGACGATGACGATGGTGTTCACGTAGTACAGATCGAAGGGAGCCAGCGACCAGGCGCGGACGTAGTTTTCCAGCGTGAGGTAGCTGCCGAACCAGACATCGCCTCGCCCCAGCGGTTCGGACGCGGGGCGAGTGGAGGCGACGATGGCCCAGATCAGGGGAGCGGCCCAGGAAATCGCCAGCAGGAAGGTGAACAGAATCGCCAGCCACCGACCCAGGCGGTTCCACAATCCCCGAGGAGAGATGGTTTCAAGCATGGGCGTCCTCCTCTTTACGCTCGGAAAGGATAAAATTGGTGACTGTAAAAATCAGAAGGAAGACGATCAGGATCACGGTGAGTGTGGCGGCTTTGCCGATGTTCTGATTCTCGAAACGCTCTTGCCACAGGTAAAACAGCAGCACCGTGCTGGCGCGACTGGGGCCGCCGCCCGTCAGCACGAAGATGTGATCCACCATCTGAAATGCGCCGATGAAGGCGATGGTGGAGACGAACAGGGTGGTGCGGCGCAGCAGGGGAAAGGTGATACGCCAGAGCATCTGCCACCAGTTAGCGCCATCCAGCACCGCGGCCTCGTACACGTCGGTGGGTAGATTTTGCAGTCCCGCCAGGTAGAAAATCATGTAATAGCCCGCATTTTTCCATATCGCCACAATCATCACCGCGGGCAACGCCAGGTGCGGATTCCCCACCCAATTCTGAGGGCCGCTGTAGCCCAGAGTCACCAAAAATGTGTTGAAAAGGCCGTAGTCGGGCGTAAAGAAGAACATCCAGATGGTGGCGGCGCTGACCATGGGCAGGATGGTGGGATGAAAGAAGGCCAGCCGCGCCGGGCCGATGCCCTTAATCGCGCGGTTGACCAGGAGCGCGAACAAAAAGCCCAAAACAATGCTGATCGGCGCGGTGACCAGCACGTAGATGGTGGTGTTACGCATCACCTGCCAAAAGCGAGGATCGGCCAACAGCTTTGCGTAATTATCGAGACCGATAAAGGTCGGGTCCCGAAATTTAGCGATGTTCAGGCGTTGCCGGAAAAAGCTCTGGTACAGCGAAAGCAGGGTGGGCCAGGCCGTAAACAGGGCCACGAAAAGGCCCGTCGGCAATAGCAGCAGGTAGGGCAGTATTTCGGGGCGTCGTCTGCGTCGTTGCAGGCGGGGTTGCGCTGACATCGAAGCACCTCATTTGGGTAGGCCGGGAAACCGGGAAACCGGGCCGATTATGGCAAGCGCAGTTCGCCCCGGTCTACCGGCCTACCTCTTTACTTGAAGTCGGCGAGCGCGGCTTCGGCATCTGCTTGCGCGGCCGCCATCGCCTCTTCGGGCGTCATTTCCCCGTTGTAGGCTTTTTGCAGGTAGTCGTGGAAAATATTGCGTACTTCGCCCAGGTTCTGCACCGAGAATTCGGCGCCGGCGTACTGCAGAACGTCGCGGGTGGCCAATGCCTGAGGCACTTTGGCGGTGTATGCCTTCATGGCGTCGGTGTCGTAAGCGCTCTGACGGCTGGCGATGTAGCCGGTGTTGATGCTGAAATCGGCCGCATACTCCGGTTGGGTCAGAAATTCGACGAACTTCCAGGCCGCGTCTTGTTGCTCTTGGGGCGCGCCTTTGAAGATGTAGAGATTGCCGCCGCCCGGAACCGTGGCGTACGTTCCCTTTTCCTTGCCCGGCACAGCCATAACGCCGACCTCGAAGTCAGCCTGATCCAGTAGACCGGTCAAACTGCCGGTGGAGTGAACGATCATCGCAGTCTGACCGCTGGCCAGATCGCTGGGAGCCTGACCCCAGACAGCCTGCACGCCCTCGGGCATCGCCCCATAGACATGCGACAGGTCGATGTAGAATTGCACGGCCTCGATGACCTTGGGATCGTCGAAGTAGACCTCGACATCGGAATCGCCGATGATGTTTTGGCCGGCGCCGATGGCCAGGGGTTGGAACAGCCAGTAGGGCCAGCCCGAGGGCCATTCGATGCCCCACCTGCTCACCTGGTCCCCCTCTTTCTCGACCATCGCCTGTCCCGCCTCCGCCAGCGCCTGCCAGCTATCGGGCGGGTCCAGCCCTTTTTCCTTGAACAGGTCGGCGTTGTAGTACATCACCACGGCGCTGCGCTGGAAGGGGAGGCTCCAGAGTTTGCCGTCGTAGCGGGAATTGGCCAAAAAGGCGGGGAAGAAGTCATCGAGATAGGCCTGACCATCGTCCATGCCGGCGATGTAGTCATCCAGCGGCACGATGTTGTCGGCGTTGATCTGGTCGTAGAGATCGGTGGCCAACATCACCGCCAGCGCGGGCGGTTGGCCGCCGCCATCGATGGTGGTCTGAATGGCGGTTTTCACGTCCCCGTACCCACCGGAGAACACCGGTTCGACCATGATGTTGGGGTTGTCCGCCTGGAATGCGTCGATATAGCCCTTGAGGATGTCGGCGATGGGTGCATCGACCGCCACGGGATAGAACACCTGAATGGTGACGGGCTCGGCGGCGGGGGGCTCGGTCGGTTCGGGGGCGGGCGCTTCTGTGGGGGCGGCTGCCGGTGCTTCTGTTGGTGCGGCCGGTGGCGCCTGGGTTGGCGCTGTCGCCGTGCAGCCGGCAACAACCAGAACGCCAATGACGAGCATGATCCAGAAAATGTTGCGCTTCATGTTGCTTCTCCTTTGAAGAAGGATATGGATGATTTGGAACAAAACAAGAACTGTGCACGGGCCTTGATGTTCGGGAAGACGTGCAGCGTCTCTTCCATTTGATCAAATCCAAACTGGCCAGGCGCAATTGTACTTAACACTTTTTAATGATACATCAGTTCTGTGGATATTGGTATGATGTGGGTCATAGAATTGGGACTTCGCGCTTTGCATCCTCGCTTCGTGCTGGATCGCACATCTGTGCTATACTGCCTGAACCACAACTTATCAACCATCAACTCAACCAATTACCTAATCTTATGGGCCGAGTCTACGTAGCGGTGGATCTGGAAACCACCGGTCTGGATGCAAACAAAGACGCCATTCTCGAACTGGGCGCTGCGCGCTTTCGAGATGGCAAAGTGATCGAGACCTTTTCCCAGGTCGTCAATCCCGGTCGCCGCATCCCTTACAACATCCAAAAATTAACCGGCATCAGCCAGGAAGAAGCGGATCAGGCGCCCGACCTGGCCAGCGTGGCCAACGCCTTCCTCCGCTTCATCGGCGACCACCCGCTTGTGGGCCACAACGTCGGTTTCGACGCCGCTTTTCTGGAATCCCACAACCTCTATCGCTTCAACCCCCTGGTCGACACCTGGGAACTGGCTGTGATCCTGATGCCGGGCTTGCCCAGCTACAAACTGGGTCGCATTGCCGCGGATCTCGGCATCGACCTGGAGAACGCGCACCGCGCTTTTGATGACGCGGAAGCCACCATGCGCATCTTCGAGGTCTTGCAAGACAAGGCCCGCGCCCTGCCGCCAAAGACCCTGCAGGAGATCAACAAGATCGCCGCGCGCTCGGAATGGCCGCTGGCGACTTTTTTCGAGGACGCCGAACGGGAGGCCGCCAGACAGTGGGGTGAACGCGGCAGGCCGGAGAAACGCAAACGGGTCGGGCCTCTGTTCGAGCAGCGCGAAGCGCTGGAACCCCTCGAACACCCTGAGCCGCTGGACGTGGAAGCGTTGGCCGCCATGTTGGAAACCGGCGGGGAATTCGACCGCATCTTCGCCAACTTCGAGCATCGCCCGCCCCAGGTGGCGATGTTGCGCACCGTGGCCGAAGCGCTCAATCAGAGCCGGCATGTGATGATCGAGGCGGGAACCGGCACCGGCAAATCCATCGCCTATCTCATCCCCGCCCTGGCCTGGGCCAAACAAACCGGCCAACGGGTGGTGGTGTCGAGCAACACCATCAATCTGCAAGATCAGCTCTATCACAAAGACCTGCCCGACTTGCGCGACATCCTGCCCTTCGACTTCAAAGCCGCGGTGATGAAGGGACGCAGCAACTACCTTTGCCCGCGCCGGTTGGGCAAACTCATGCAGCGGGGCGACCTCACACCGGTCGAGATCAGCGTTCTCGCCCGGATTCTGGTGTGGCTGCCCAACACCGAGACCGGCGATGTCAGCGAGATCACGTTGGTCAACTCCCGTGAACGCGCGGTCTGGCAGCGGGTCTGCTCCGACAGCGCCACCTGCTCGCCGGGGCGTTGCGTCGAGGGCGCGGCCCAACCCTGTTTTTTCTATCTCGCCCGGCGTCAGGCCGAAGCCGCGCACGTCGTCATCATCAACCACGCCCTGCTCCTGGCCGACATCGTCACCGAAAACAACGTGTTGCCCGGCTACCAGCACCTCATCATCGACGAAGCGCATCACCTGGAAGACGCCACCACCAACGCCCTGTCCCAGACTGTCGATCACGCCGGTTTTGTCGCCCGCCTGCGAGAACTGGCCCCCACCAGCGGCCAGGCGAAATCGGTGGGCCTGCTGGCGGACGCGGCCACGGCCGTGCGCAACGCCAATTGCCCCCGCGAGAAAGCCGACGACGTGATCGATCTCACGCGTTCGCTCGCCGATGACATCCCCCTGCTCGATGTGCGCATGTACGAATTTTTCGACGCCATCGACCGTTTTCTCATGCAGCACTTCGGGCATCGGTACGACAGCAGCCACTACGACCTCCGCCTGCGTCTCACCAACAACGAACGCGTCCAACCCGCCTGGGTGAACGTGGAGATCACCTGGGACAACGCCTCGCTCATCCTCAAGCGCCTGCTCGGTAACCTGTCGTTGCTGACCGGCAAGCTCTCTGATCTGGGCAACTATCCGATCAAGAACATGGAAGACCTGATCGCCGACCTGGAAGCGGTTTTGCGCACCTTGCAAGAGGCCAACACCGTGAGCGAGGCGGCTGTTTTCAAACCCGACGCCAACATGATCTACTGGGTGCGACGTTCGCGACGCACGGGCCTGCTCTTCCTGAACAGCGCCCCCCTGCACGTGGGCAGCCTGATCGAACGCTATATCTTCCTCACCAAAGACACGGTGATCCTCACCTCGGCCACCTTGCGCACCGCCAACAGCTTCGATTACATGCGCGACCGTCTGGGAGCAGTGGATGTCGAGGAATTGGCGCTGGAAAGCCCCTTCGATTTTCGCTCGGCCGCGCTGGTTTATCTCCCCACCGACATGCCTGAACCCAACCAGGACGCTTACCAGGGCAAGGTCGAACAGGCGATTTTACAGCTCGCGCTCGCGGCCGAAGGCCGCTTGATGGTCTTGTTCACCTCCTACGCCCAGCTCACGAAGACGGCCGACGTGCTGCGCCCGCACCTGGAAGAGGCCGGTTTCACGCTGTTCGTGCAGGGCGAGGGCGGCTCTCGCCAGCAACTCCTGGCCGCCTTCCGGCAGACCCAGCGCGCGGTGCTGCTGGGAACTCGCAGCTTTTGGGAAGGCGTGGATGTGCAGGGCGAGGCGCTCAGCGCCCTGATCATCACCCGCCTGCCCTTCGCCGTCCCCACCGATCCGATTGTCTCCGCCCGTTCCGAGACCTTCGATTCCCCCTTCTTCCAATACTCCGTCCCCGAAGCGATCCTACATCTGCGTCAGGGTTTCGGTCGCCTGATTCGCTCCAGCAAAGACCGGGGCGTTTGCGTTCTCCTCGACCGCCGCCTCACCAGCAAAAGCTATGGCCGTATGTTCCTGGAATCATTGCCCGACGCCACCATCCAACGCGGCCCTCTCGCGGACATGCCCCGGGTCACCCGCGCCTGGCTGGATGGCGAGACCGAGGTCGCGGTGGAGTCAGCGCCAACCGGCGGGATCAACGACTACATGCCCGAGCCACAGCCGCCAGCTTGGTGGGATAACGACGGCCCGCCATTTTGACAATCTCTGTCATTTCCCTACAATAGTTCGAGCCGCGCCATTGCGGGCGCGGCCGATTGATGCCAGGAGGACTAAACTATGATCGGCGTAGAACAACTACGAAAAGGCGTGATATTCGAGCAGGACGGCCAACTGCTCAGGGTGCTCGATTACGAACACCGCAAACAGGCGCGGGGCGGAGCCACTATCCGCGTCAAAGTGAGAAACCTGCGTACAGGTTCGACCACGGAAAAAACCTTCCCCAATGGCCAAAAAGTGCGGGATATCAAGCTCGACCACGCCAAAGTCCAGTATCTTTATCACGACGACCAATTCTATTACTTCATGGACAACGAGACCTACGAGCAAACCATGCTCAACGCCGCCCAATTGGGTGATGGCGTGAATTACATGGTCGATGGTCTGGAAATCAAGCTGGAAACGTACGAGGGCGAGCCGATCGCCATCGAACTGCCCACCACGGTGGACATGGAAGTCGTCGATGCGGAACCCGGCTTCGCTGGCGACACCGCCAACGCGCCCTACAAAGGCTGCACCACAGAAACCGGCATGAAGGTGCAAGTGCCGCTATTCGTGGAAGCGGGCAACACCATCCGCGTAAACACCGAAACCGGAGCCTACGTCACCAGAGTGTAACGTCGATCTCCCGTCACGCGGCAAATCTTGATATTTCATCCCGGGGTCAGTCGCATCGGGGCGGCTGCGCCGCCCAACATCCGATGCAACTGACCCCGCCTCCCCCTGGTCGGCGAGGCAAGCTGATTCGGGCGTTGGCCACCAAAACATCGTGGTCAGGGTGAAGATGAAAAGTTATTTATGAACAATATTAATTTAGCCGATAAAATAGCGGAAGAATTCAAGAATATCTCTGGCGTAGAAACAATTGCGCTGGGTGGGTCTCAAGCTAGCGGAGCAATAGATCATCAATCGGATGTTGATTTGTATATTTACTCAAAAGAAATTATCCCGTTGAGTAAACGACAGGCAGTTATAGAAAAATTGGGAGCCAGCAGAGTTGATTTGAATCTCACATTTTGGGATACGGGGGATGAATGGTTTGATCTGGAAACAGGAATTGAAGTCGATGTGATGTATTGGTCTCCAGTTTGGATTGAAGAACAAATAGAACGTGTACTTACAAAGCATCAAGCCAGCATGGGATACACAACATGTTTTTGGCGCACAGTAAAGAATTCGAAAATCTTGTTTGATTGCGACGGATGGTTTGAAGCGTTGCAGAAAAAAAGCAATCGGCCATATCCTGAACAATTAAAGCGGGCAATTGTTGCCAAAAATCACCCGATTCTGAGAGTAGTAATTCCTTCGTATTATGCTCAAATCAAGAAAGCACTTGGGCGGCGAGACTTGGTGAGTGTGAACCATCGGGTTGCGGCCATGTTTGCCAGCTATTTTGATGTATTATTTGCACTGAACGAAGTTCTGAATCCAGGCGAGAAGAAGATTATCAAGTTTGTACAGGCAGAGTGTTCAAAAATTCCGATTGATCTTGAGAGACAGATAGACGATATTCTGCAATCGGCTGCCATTGGCGACAAGATAATTATGGAACGGATTGACAAATTGATAGATGGATTGGATGAGATATTAGTTGATGAAGGATTTGATCCTGATAATACTTTGTTGGCAGAAACAGTTATTTAATGGCGGTGTGGTGGCTAACCCAACATGAACCAGACTCGCCTTCGGCTCCGGGTAAGCGGCGCGAAAAATGCAAAGATTGGCTATAATCAAAGTGTGTCGGATTGCAAACCCGGCGAGCAGGTTATGTAATCGTTTCGGCGGACGCTTCGCCGCCCGCCGAAACGCCCGAATCAGTCAGTCGCATCGGGGCGGCTGCGCCGCCCAACATCCGATGCAACTGACCCCGCCTCCCCCTGGTCGGCGAGGCAAGCTGATTCGGGCGTTGGCTTCCCACAGATCGAGATAGGCCTTGCCGCCGCCGTTTAGGCTGGGTGAAAACAGATGGTCGGGGTCACGCTGACTGGTGGAGATGGCGGCGACCACTTCCGGGCCGACTTCGTAGCAACAGGGGCCGATGGCTGGTCCCACCGCCGACACTAAATCGGCCGGATTCGTGCCAAAACCCTCTTGCATCGCCCGCACAGCGGATTCGGCGACCCTTGCGACGACTCTGGTCTCCATGTCTCTGGTCGCCTGTTCCCAGACTTACTCGTCAGGGTGAATCACCTGCAAACCCAAGTACTTTTCAAAGGGATCGAAGTCCCGATCATTATGCAAAAAATCCAGTTGGTGCGAGATTGCATAGGTGGCGATGAGACAATCCAGTGTCTTGCGTATTGTGATGCCTCGCCGCCGCAACGTACGGTAATTTTGAGCGCTGGCAATGGCCATATCAGGCCCAACCATGTCAACCCACGGAAATTGCTCCAAAGCCCATTTCGCCAGCTTAAAATCTTTGTCATGACGAAAGCCCTGCAACACTTCGGCCAGAATGACATCACCAACGACGATCTCGACTTCACCCAAAATGCTATTCAAATAGTCGGTTTCCAATGTTGTCCGCCCATTGAAATAGTCAATCCAAACGGATGAATCAATGAGAACCATAAACTTCGCTCTCGCTTTGGGTAAATCGCCCTGTCCGCGACGCGTCTAAATCGCCTTCCCAGTGTAATTTACCGCGCAATTGTCGCACAGCAGCCTGCTGGCGAAGTTGAACAAGTGAACGCAAAGCCTCGTCCACCACGCCCCGCGTCGTCTTTATTCCGGTCAGGACTTTTGCCTCTTCAACCAATTTTCTATCCAATACGATATTGGTTCTCATAATCAATCCTCTACTCCTGTGGGCCAAAAGCCTTTCACCGTTTGAGAGGCTGTCTGCATCACAAAGAAGTGTGTATATTTTATGCGAATCATGTGTATTTTGCAAATACCCAATACCGCCTACCGTTCTTCCAGCATAACAAACGCCGCGAAGCGGCCGGAGCGGCCTTTGTCGCCGCGGTGAGAGAAAAAGATGTCGTTGTGGCAGGCAGTGCAGAGACCGGCCACTTCGATCTGATGGACGCCGGCGTCCCGGAGCTGTCGGGCGTTGGCTTCCCACAAATCCAGGTGGGCGTGGCCGGGATTCGGGCTGGGTGAAAACAGATGGTCGGGGTCACGCTGACTGGTGGAGATGGCGGCGACCACTTCCGGGCCGACTTCGTAACAGCAAGGGCCGATGGCCGGCCCCACCGCGGTCACCAACTCGGCCGGATTGCTGCCGAACGCCTCCTGCATGGCCCGCACAGCGACTTCGGCCACGCGGGTGACGACGCCCTGCCAACCGGCGTGAGCGATGCCGGCCGCGTGCTGCACCGGATCGTAAAACAGGATCGGCGTGCAATCGGCGTAGCGTTGCACCAGGGGAACGCCGGGCGCGTTGGTGATCAACCCGTCCGCCTTGCCTACGCTCCGGCCCCTGTCG
>DUEF01000010.1 GCA_011176555.1 Caldilineae bacterium | reverse complement strand
GCTATTCTACTCCTCTTATTCCTGATGAGTCGCCCTCTGCCCTTGTTTGCGCAGGAGCCGCTGCTTGATTTCCATGCTGAAACCCTGAATGGACGGTACGGTATTCAGTTGACATGGCGCGAGGCGGTAGGAAGCGATTATATCGAGATCCAAAGATCGGACAATGGCGCAACCGCCTGGGAAAGTTGGAGCGAGTCGGCCGGAAACCAGTTTGTCGATACCCAGGTGGCTTGTTCGCACATTTATTTCTATCGCGCCCGTTCTGTTACCGGCGGTGTAGCGGGACCGTGGACGAGCGTTGTCAGCGCCAACGCGACCCCGTGTGCGCCGGTGGCGGTATCGGTCTATCCCGTGCCAGGGTGGTATATCCTGGATGTGGCCTGGATCGATATCGCTCCGGGAGAGACAAGCGTCCTGCTGGAACGCTCCTTTGATGGCGCATCCTGGCGCGAGTTGGCGGA
Source organism: Caldilineae bacterium (assembly GCA_011176555.1). Taxonomy (GTDB): domain Bacteria; phylum Chloroflexota; class Anaerolineae; order J102; family J102; genus DUEF01. The sequence continues at coordinate 17,896 of DUEF01000010.1, read as the reverse complement.
ATTACCACCTAATACCCGATACTACGCGGACCGGTTCACTTCGACAAAATGCAGCTCGTCGTTGTTTTACCGATTGCGTACAGTGCGCGATGATGTTTTATCCCCTTACACTGCCGTTTATAGCAACGCCGTGTCACCTTGCGCCCCCACTGCTTCCAGAGTGGAATTGGTGTACGAGGGGGCACGCGTCCGCTTACATTGGCGAGATAACGCCCCTGACGAAACCGGATTCGAGGTGTGGCGCCGCAGCGACGCCAACCACGCCAGCCAGTTAGTCGCCACATTGCCGACTGCTGACGCCGTGGGCGCGTCGCTGGCGTGGGAAGATGAAGCGCCGGATTGTCAGGCGCGAAATTACTATCAGATCCGGGCCATTCGCGGAGCGAATTCGGCCAGCCCCTGGGAGCCGCGCACGCCCGACCAACTCATGGTGTATGTACCGAATTGTCCGGATCCGACGTCTAAGCCTGTAGAATTGTCTATCCACCCACCCATCACGATTTTCCCACCCGCTAACTAAACCCTTATGTCCTCTCGCCCGCGCCTGATTTTCGCGCTCATGGCAGCGCTCATCCTTGTTTTCGCCATTCTCACAACACTCCCCGCCGCGCAGGCGGACCCCGCCGGAGCCGCGCTCCTCGCCAACGATAGCGGGGTGAAGGCCAGTACGTACGATGGTCTTTTCAACGCAGAATCCATCGCCGTCCGTGTTGACTTTGATCCGGCAGATTTGCCTGTGCGTGTTGACAGCCTGGAAATAGGGTTAGATGTGGGTGAAGATAATGCTAGTTCTTGGCCATTGCTTTATCGACTGGAGCAAGTTGTCAATGGCGCCCCTTCCGGCAATGAACCCCTGTTTTCACAATTCGTGCGAATCGAATTAGCGGAGTCGGGGTGGTACAGCGTGCCCATCAAACCTTTTTTGGTAGAAAGCGGTAGCAGTCTAATCATTTCTCTTACATCACGGGATCTGCCGGGTAGAACACCGCCAAGTATCTGGTTAGACGACGGCACGAATATCCAGACCAAGCGCAATTTTTACGGCAAAAATGTCGCCAACTGGCAGGAGCACTACCAGTTTTGGCCGGATGCGGAAAACGTGGGGCACCTCATGATCCGCGCCAATGTCAGCACCGGGCAGGATGCGGTCAACACCCGTACGCCCACGCCCACCCTCACCAACACACCGAGTCGCACGCCAACGCCCACCTCCACCTACACGCCAACGCCCACCGCCACGATTCCTCCCACGCTCACGCCCACCCCCACCCTCACACTTACGCCGACCCCCACACTCACACCAACGCCGACCATCACGCCCACGCCGCTGCCCGATGGTGACATGATCGAATTGGGCGCCAGCGCCGACACCTACGTGGTCGCAGGGCATCCGGACGCCAATTTTGGTCGGGAGCTAAATCTGAGGGCCGGAATCAGTGAGGAGTCGGGCGTCCATCAGCTCCTGATCGGCGGATTTTGGCTGGAAGGCTTCCCGCCCGGCGCTGAACTCGTGGCAGCGGAACTCTACCTCCACGTACAAGCCAACGCCAGTGTTTCAGCGCTCACGCTCCAAAGTCATCGCCTGACCGGGCCCTGGCAGGAACAAGAAATCACCTTTGCCGCCGCAGCCGATTTGTGGGGTGAAGCGTATGGCAACGCAACGCTGGATGGCGCTCTGGGCGCGGGCGATTGGATTGTCTTCAACGTCACCGAGTTGGTGCAGGGCTGGCAAGAAAGCCGTTGGCCCAATTATGGCATTGGCATCTCTGTTGCCGATACGGAGAGGGGATCGCAAATACTGGATTTCGACGCCCACGAACGACCATTCTTGGGACCGCAATTGCACTTGATCTTCAAACTCCCCACGCCCACGCCAACACCGACTCCCTCGCCCACGCCTCAGTTCCTCTACCTTCCATTGCTTGCTCGCTAAGGAATATCAATGCTATTGGTGTATAATAGCTGTCGGAAGTTTAGCTCGCCATCATAAACCGAGAGGGAAATACATGAGCCCAAACCCCGATCTTCAGACCAATATCAAAATCCTGGCCGACAGGACAGCAGGTGAGACAGCGCGTATCGACGCCTGCCATGAACTGGGACAACTATCCGGGAAGGAGTCAGTTACGGCCCTTGTTGCAGCGCTTTCAGATTCAGATGTCGGCGTACGTTGGGCCGCAGCGGACGCGCTACGACATCATGGCCCGGCCGCAACCGAAGCCGTGCTCAGTGCGCTAGTCACGCAACCGGCGGATTCGCGTTTGTATGAGAGCGCCCATCGCGTACTTTCTGGCACAGGCGATCCGCTCGTCGAGCCCGTATTGAAAGCGCTCGTCGATCCGATCAGCAGTGATTCGGAAACCCCTCTCGCCGCCTACGAGGCTCTGGGAGAATGGCGCAAGCGACGCAAATGACACGCTCGCCGGGATGGCGCTAGTCCATTTTCTTCTCTGGCGCTTCCACTTTATCCAGAATAACCACGATCTCTTCCCCCTCTTTAATGCCCAAATCCTGGCGCATACGGGCATTGATCATGATGTAGTGTCCACCGTCGCCCGTGGGGAAAGCGGAACCATCATAATCTCCGCCATTGATGGTGCCCGACACCTTGATGCGCGCCCGACTTTGAAGTTCGCTGCTCAAATACCGGGGAAATTCAACGCAATAATAATTTCCTCGTCTCACCAATGGGCCAATAAAGTGGATCGCGGCCATCACGTTTCTCCTATGCAGGGATCGTCGTTATTTCTAGATGACTATTTGCATTGTAGCCGGGCTGAGGCTGCTTGACAAAAAACGATCCCCGTCAATGGATCAGATCGATCATTACCTTCCCCACGGTTGGTGGATGCAAGAGCATGTTGGTGTAAGTGGCGTTGGCCATGGGACAGGCGCATTCCTTGTTGTAGATGCTCTTGCGCAGCGCCTGCATTTCGGGGCTGAACCAGATCGGGGCCAGATCGTAGTTGGTCTGACGCAGATTGCCGACAGGCTCGGCGCGAATGCAGCAAGTCCACACATCGCCATTGGGCCCGATCTGGGCGCTGGCCCAACCCGCGTAACAATCGATCACCTGCGTCTGTTCAAATAACGTGCGCTTGGCGATCTGGTAATACTGCGCCCGGAACCCCTGCGTGAAGCGGGCGAACCCCCTGGCTGGCGCTTTGCGCGCCTGTTCGCTGAGAAAATCGGCGAGCGGCGCGTAATCCTCCGGCCTGGGCGTGATCTCCCAGCCGATGGTGTCCAACTCCACCCGTTCCTCCGCCACTTCGGTGATGTAGCTGTCCGGCTCCAGGAATTGCAGCCCCTCGTAGATCTCCAGGAAACGTTCGTGGTTGATCTGGCTGATCACGGTGTGCACGGTGATGATGAGGTTGCTGTGCTTCTCCTTCAGCGCTTTCAGGCCTTTCCACGTCTCCATGGCCCGCTCCCAGTTGCCCGGCACGCCGCGGATGTCGTCGTGCTCCTCGCCAATGCCATCCAGCGAGAGATTGATGCCGATGTTGGTGTCGGGGCATTCACGGCAGATGCGATCCGTTGCTGCGAGAATACGCTTGGTGAGCAAGCCATTGGTGGGGATTGTGATGTAGCTCGGGCGGCAGCGCCGGTAGCCAGAAATCACCATTTCGTCCAGATCTTTGCGCATGAAGGGTTCGCCACCGGTGAAAGTCAGGTACTCCACCCCGCGGCCGAGGTTGGCGAACACCTTATCCCACTCCTCGACGCTCATGTCATCATTCGGTTTACGCCAGATGTCGCAGGTGCGACAACGGCTGTTGCAACGGAAGCTGATGGAAATGACGACCGAAAAAGGGTAGAGCTTCGGCCAGCCAAAACGGCGGAAGAGCCAGTAGGCGGGCAGTTTGGGAGCGAGAGAAAGCAGAGACATAGGAACGTGAAGGGGGGGAGAGGGTCAAGAAGGGGGGACGGCGTTTCGCAATCCAGGCTTACAAGCGCTGTTCGATGGCTGCGGAAAGGGCCTCGACGCGCTGATCCCAGGAATGGTCTTTCGCCAGCATCTGTTGGCGACGGCGGCGCTCGGGAGAATCCGCGGCCAGGGCCTGCGCGATGGCGGCGATGAAGCCGTCGGGGCCAGAGCCGCGCCAGACCACGTCTGCAAATTCCTCCACCGCCGGGATGTCGGTGGAAACGATGGGAACGCCAGTAGCCAGGTACTCGTACAGCTTGAGCGGGCTGATGTTGCGCGTCCACTCATTCAGTTGATACGGCATCAGACAGACATCGGCCGCGTGCATGTAGGCCGGGAGTTCTTCGACGCGCTTGCTCCCCAGCCAATGCACGTTCACTTGTTTCTGTAACTCGACCACCGTCTCTGTTCCCTGCCGTAAAAGCACTGGCCCCACCAGCGCCAACTGCCATTGCGGGCGCTGTCTGGCCACTGCCAGCAGGAGTTGCAGGTCGATTTTTTCGTTGATGACGCCCGCGAAAATAAGAAGCGGATGCGAGACGCCCGCCAGATCGGCAGGGCGTTCATCGTCGAAACGAGGGTCGGAAAACAGGTCGTAATCCACGCCGTTGGGAACCAGTACGACGTGCGGGTGCAGATGTTTTTTACTTTCGTACAGCGCTGGCGAAACCACGAACACCAGGTCGGAGCGCTCCATCACCTCCGCCTCCATGCGCTTGATGACCTGGACGCGACCGGGGTTGTCATGTTTGGGGCTATAAGCTGAGTATTCATCCACCGCGTGATAAATCACCAGGCGTTCGTCCAGGTGGCCGATCATCTCGCCCAGATTGTAGAGGAAAATCCAGAGGATGGGGTTGGACATGCCCAGGTGCTGCAACGCGTGCTGCAAGCTACGCTTGCGCAAGGCGAAAGTGGCCTGACGCAAGGGCGCTCGCCCCGATTGCGGCGCATACTCGGGCCACTGGTACACCCAGAGATTTTCCAGGGGCGAATAAAGACGAGAGCCCTGCAAAACGCCGGGGCCCTGTTGCTTGAGATTTGCGCTCAGTTGGGACAGATACAGGCTGGGTTCGACAAAGAGAACGCGGTTGCGCCGCGCCATCCGGGACATGATCTGGTGTCTGTTGCGCCAGATATCGTTCCAACGATTGGCCGAAAAGCAGACGATGTCGCAACCGGAGAGCATGGCGGAGTCTAAACGGTCGCCTTTTGCGACTGCCTGGCTTCAACCGCCTGCTCTTTGCTGCCCAGGAAGAAACGGCGGGCGTTGGCGATGGTTTCGGGCAGATTCATCCACAAACTTTTGTCGGTCGCCTTCTGCCACAGGCGTTTGGGGCGGTAGAGATAGAAGCGGCGATAGGCTTCCCGCCATTTTCGCAACACCAAATCCGGGTCATACTGGCCGTCGTGGATGGTGAAACGGGCCTTTTGGTCATGGATAGCCAAGTCGCTCCAGTCTTTGGCGAACACCTCGCCCTGCTCCATGATCACATCCCACATGGCGGTGCCGGGGAAGGGGCCGGCCAGCATGAAATTGGCCAGATCGGGGTCCAGTTCCAGCGCCAGTTGGGTGGTGGCCTCCATCGTTTCCTCCGTATCGCCGGGCATGCCGTAGATGAAGAAGCCCATGGTCTGCAAATCCGCCGCCTTGGCCCAGCGGAAGGCGTTTCGCACCTGATCCAGGGTCTGGGCTTTGCGGATGACGTGGCGCAGCATCCAGGGATCGCCACTTTCCACGCCGAAACCGACGCGCTTGGCGCCGGCCGCTTTCATCAGTTGGAACAGCTCGGGGTCAGCATGGTTGACCTTCATGCCGTGCACCGTCGTCCACTCGACCGTGTTCAGGTTTTCCTCCGCCAGACGGCGGCAGAGCGCCTTGGCGCGGGGCAGTTTCAGATTCCAGATGTCGTCGGTGACGCCGATTTCGGTGGCGTGCAGGCCTTCCACCAGCCAACGCCACTCGGCTACCACGTTTTCGACGCTGCGGCCACGCCAGGTGTTGCCCGTCACCGGTTTCGAGCAAAAGGTGCATTTGTAGGGGCAACCGCGGCTGGTGAGGATGGTGAAAGAGCGGGCGTGCGGGTCCAGGCCATCGGTCAGGGGTTGGAGGTTGGTGTATTGGTCGATTTTGAAGAGATCATGGGCGGGGAAGGGCAACGAGTCCAGGTCTTCGATTATTGGCGAGATGGGAGAGACGACGATCTCGCCGTTGCGCCGGTAGTTGAGCCCGGGAATGTCTCTGTCCTCCGGCCTCTCTCCTCGCTCCAGCGCATCGACAAACTCGACGATGCCATGCTCGGCCTCGCCCTTGAAGGTGTAGTCCACATAAGGATGCTCGGGGCCAAGCGACTCGGCGGGCATAATCGTGAGGTGGGGGCCGCCGAGAATGGTGGTGAGCCCGCGCTTTTTGACCAGGCTCGCCATCTCCCAGGCGTCGTTGATCAACGGCGTGGTGGCGGTGATGCCGACCAGTTCGTAGGGTCTGCCCTCCGCTTCCGCCGCATCGAGGTAGGCGGTGACGGGCGCGTCCTCGATGGCCGCGTCGTAGATCAGGACATCGTGCCCTGCTTCGCGCAGAACCGCGGCCAGATAACCCAGGCCGAGGGGGATATGTTTTCGGGAAGACCAGACTTTGGCCTCGGGACTTGCTAAGATAATTCGCATAGGGTGGATATAGCTCTCAGATTATTGTGGACTCGTGTGTGGCGACGGCTAAGATTATCAGCAGGATCGTGCGTCTCATTTATCGGGCAACTGGATCTGTCGCAAGTTTCCGGACGGGATGGTGGTAAAATGCGGATCGCGATGCACAAGTGTCAACTGATAAACACTGGACGTGGCTGCGATCAGGCCGTCAATCGTTGGAAGTCGTTTTGGGGAGGCGGCACGAAGGATAATCGCCTGATGTGCTATCTTTTCATCGACGGGAATAACTTTCGTGAACAACTCTGCGTAGATTCCCCACACAGTTGGCCATTGTTCTTGTCGCCCCAAAGCATTTAGGCGCGCGTAAATCTCTGGCAGAGAGAGAACGGAAATACTGACCGTATTGTGATTATCACTGAATAGTTGATTGACTTCATCCACGCCCGGTTCACCGAATAAATGGGCCAACCACGCCGATGAATCGAGCAAATAGCTCATGCGAGCCCCTCGTTTTCGTCATCTTGCACACGCTCCGCAAGCAATTCGGCGATGGGATCATCATCCGCCGTTAGCCAATCTCGCCCCATACCGGCTGCTTGACGCGCTAGACTGCCACGGCTGGGCAACGGTTTGGCGATCAATTCGTCGTCTTCTCCTAATGACCAATCGATCCGTGTTCCTGATCGAATATTCAGGCGTCTTACCAGTTTTGCGGGAATGGTAATCTGATTTTTTCCGGTGACTGTAGTAATCATGGATTTAATTATATCCAGGGGTAAATACTTGTCAAGGATTATGTTTTTTCAAGTAGTTTAGCTTGGCTGCATGACCGAAACCACGCCTTTGCGGGTGTTGCCGGGCACGGCCTGACCAACGCCATCCGCGGTGGGAACCCAATCGCGGTGCGAGCACTCCAGGCGGTAGCCGTAGTTGGTGCTGAAACTGGCGAAGGCCTTGCGCGGCCAATCCCGCACGGGCTGACGCAACAAATTGCGCAGGCCGCTGGCCGCGATGTTCGGCCAGCCGTACAGCTTGCGGGCCAGCCAATCGTAGCCCCGCGCCAACTGCTCGGGCGACATCTGCGCCGGGTAGTAAGTGACATGGTTGGTGTCGTACAACGACCACGGCACATTGGGGATCAGACGATTTTCCGCGATCCACGTCGCCCGTTGCGGCGTGCCCACGTACGGCGTGAGAATGGTGATGCTGACGCCGTCCAGTTCGCTGCGGCGGATGAAATCGTAGGTGCTCTGGAAGATGTCGGGCGGATCGCCATCGAAGCCGAAGACGAATAGCCCAACCACGCCAATGCCGGCCGCGTGAATGCGGTCGATGACCTGGCGGTAACGCACGATGTTGCCCTTGGCCTTGCCGCCCAACTCTGAGCGGTTATCGGGATTGGCGCTCTCGAAACCGATGAAGAGCTTGTCCAGATGCGCTTCTCGGGCCAATTTCAGCAGGTCGGGATGATCGGCCACCAACTGCTCTGCCTGTGCGGTCCAACCGGCCAGCGGCAACTTGCGTAGTTCCTTGAATAGTTTCTCGATGTAATCGGGGTTCAGGCGGAAGGCCAGGCCGAAATTGTCGTCGGTGAGGAAGAAGCGTTTGATGCGACGTCGTTCTATCTCGGCCACCACCTGGTCCACCGGCCTGTATCGCATCACCCGACCGGAGACCCGAATCGCCGTGCAGAAGGTGCAATTGCGGGGACAGCCGCGGGTGATCTCCATGTACGGCGTCCAGTAATTGCGGTTTTCGTCCACCTGGGCCAGCACCCGCTCGGAGAGCACAGGCAAATGGTCGAGATTCGTCCATTCTTCATCCACGTAACGGGGTTTTAGCTCGCCGCGGTCGAAATCGGCGATCATCTGCGGCCAGGTGCGGTAGGCTTCGCCTACGGCAATGCTATCGGCCCAGGATGCCACTTCGTCAGGGGCCAGCGTGGCGTGCGTGCCGCCGATCACGACTTTGGCGCCCCGCGCTTGCGCTCGTTCGGTGATCCACCGCGCCCGATCCACCTGCAGCGTCTTGGCGGTGATTCCGACCAGATCGTTGGCTCCCATCTCCTCGAATGGAACCGACCGCAGGTCTTCGTCGATGATCTCGACAGCGACATCGTCCGGCGCCAGCGAGGCCAGGCGCATGAGCGTGTAGGGGGCCATGGTCGCTTTGCCGAACTTAGCGCCGTCGCGGCCAGGTTGGATGAGGTAGACTTTACGAATGGTCATGTATTTTCGTGGTGCGTGGTGCGTGGTGCGTGACACGAAGGAACCGATTCCAACGGAACACGCAACACGTCTCACGAGGAGATTGTTGAGGACTGAAACTTTCTTCTACCCCAAATTCTGCACGTATTTGTGCAACTCGCGTTGTTTGATTTTGATGTATTGATCCGGGATGATCTCCGCCATTTCCGCGTCGGACAGGCGAATACGAAGGATTTCGAGCGCGTCTTCGGGAGATTCGCCGTAAGCAAGTTTTTGCTTGCCGTTGGTCATCTCGAAAAGCTACATGTAGTGGGGATTGCTGAAGCTGCTCATGATCGTGGTGCGTGGTGCGTGGTGCGTTTCTTTGCGTCGAAAAGCGCTCGTTCCGCCGAGGGCCCAACACGCAATACGCATCACGCAATACGTTGCTATGCCTTTACAAGTGCTCCTTCATAGAGTTCCGCGCCGCGCACGCTGTCGCTCAGGCCTTTGTTGATCTCGTCGTCGTACTTGCCGGCCAGCAAATCGCGGAAGAACTGGTAGTCAATACCCTTGACCTTTTCATCGCCGGGGAAACGATGGTAGTTGTCCTTCGACATCAGGCTCTTGCCTTCTGCGATCAACTGGTAGCCCAGGGCGGAGCCGGGATAGGGGGCGTAGAAAGCGATGGAGGGCATCACTCGCTTCATCCGTTTCATCATGCGCATGGTTTTGAACGCGTCCTCGCGGCTTTCGCCGGGGATGCCCAACATGATATTGGACCAGAAGATGGGCGGGGTTTCGCCCTGCGCTTCCAACTCGTCACCAATGCGGTTCACTAGATCGATGGTGAAGAAGTTGTCCTCCTCGGTCACTTCCTTGTTGAGCAATTTGAGGATGCGGTCGCTACCCGACTCGAAACCGATGGAAATCGTGCGCCAGTTGGTCTCTTTCACCAGGGCCTCGAACAGATCGGGCCACTGCCGCACGGTGTCGGAACGCCCGGCCGCCCAATACGTCCAACCTTTGGTTTTGCGCGGGTACTTCTCCAGCCACTCCTTCAACCACGTGGGATTTTGGAAGAACATGGAATCGTGGATCACCACCGAGCCCACGCCGTACTTGCGATCCAGGAAATTCAGTTCATCGATGACCTGATCCACCGGTTTGCGGCCCATGTTGGCGATGTAAGAACTCTCGTTGCAGAACACGCATTGCCAGGGGCACACGCGGCTGGTGAGGATGGTCGCCACCGGGCCGGGCCCCCACCCACACTCCGGTTCCATCGGCCAGCGCCATTTCCACTTGCGTTTCATGCGCCAACCGACCGGCTGGGGCCACAGCTCGCGGTCGATCATCGGCCACTCGCCCATCGATTTGGCGCCCTCGCCCGCAAATAGCCGCGGGAAACTGGCGGGGTCTCTGACCAGATCGACGATCACGTTTTCGCCTGGCCCCATGCAGATCTTGTCGAACGCTTCGATTGCTTCCATTTCGTCCGGGGCCACGGTGGCGTGCATGCCGCCCGTCAGCACCAGGCCGGTGGGATTGATCTGTTTGAAGAGTCGGGCGGATTTCAGGGCCACGGGAAAGGTGTAACTGCGCACGTTCATGATCAACATGTCGTAGCCCTGGAGTTGCGTCGCCAGTTGCTCCCAGGAAGTCACAGCGCGGGTCGAGGCGATATCGGTGAGGATGCCGTTCTGATGCAAAATCGTGCGCAGCAGGCCCAGGCCGTGATCCTGCCACTGCTCGTGGGGGCCGCCTGGATGCACGAGGTCGCCGAGATCGCCGAGATCGAGCCAGAGGATGTTCGATTGTTTTTTCTTCTGTCGGGAAAAAAGGGTTGCCAAAATACACACTTCCATCACCAGGCGTGCAGCATGACCGGTTTGCCCGCTGCTGTGACGCCTTTGGTGCGAAATTGATAGGTTGGATCGATGTCGCGGATGAACCGCATGATCTCGTGGTAGTCGTTTGCCTCGTGATAGACCGTGACCGCGATTTTGGGTCTGTTCTGGCGAATCAGAGCCGCCGCGCCCTGCAACAGCAGCAGTTCGTGGCCTTCGACGTCTGCCTTCAAGTATGAGACAGGCGGATTGTGGTGCAAGAAGAGGTGGTCGAGCGTCTGGGCCTGCACAATCGCGTCTCCACTCGATCCCAGTTGCGAGCGTTCGCCATCCAGCGTCAGTTGCATGGGGCCGGCGGCATTGCTCAACGCCACTTGGTGAATGACGGCGTTCGTGAAAGGCCCCAGGGTCTTTTCCAGAGCCTGAACGAAGCGCGGGTGCGGCTCCACAGCGTGCACTTCTTTGCACCTGTTGGCGATGCGCAAGGAGAATAGACCCTCGCAGGCGCCGCAGTCGACGACGACATCCTTCGGTTCAACGGGCGTTTCTGGCGTTTCGTAATGATGCCAATCGTCGGCGTAAAATTGTTCATTGATCAGCATCCACAGTGACCATTTGTCCTCGGAACGGGGCCAAAAGAGAGGATGTGCGCTGTCGTGAAAGTAGATGACCAGGTAATCGCCGTTTTCTTCAATGCGGTCGATCCATTGTCGGGCCCTGACATCGCGCGCCGGTTGCGTCATAAAATGAAGCATGGCGCGGGCGGAGACATTCGTTTCGCCACGTGCGCGGGCCAGCAACCAGGGTCGGATGATAAAAAAACGGTGGGGAATCCTCATGACTGGGCCGAATGATCACCATTGCCAACGGGAAGAACCTGTCCTTCGAACTGATCCTGGAAGGGGCGATTGCCGTAGCCGCCGAACATCGAGGGTTTCCACCAGGCCCATTCAGTGCAGGCATTGCATGGCGTCACCTGATCGTACTCGCCCTGCACGTGCAGACGCCGTAATTCCTGCATCTTGGGGCCATTCCAATTTTTCATCACCCGCACCTCGCCATCTTCATCGATCACGTTGCCGAGATCGAAGTCGAGATTGAAGTCGCGGTCGCACATGGCGATGGAGCCGTCCCAGTAGATGTGGACGTGATACCAGAGGTTGGGGCAGGGAAAACGGCGGGGCAGATGTTTGTCGTTATTGCTACGCAAAGCGCTGATTTCTTCGATCTGATCGCCCCAGGAATCAAAAGGCTTGACATGCACGAGATCGACGCCGGGCACGTCGCGCCAATAGCTGACGAATTCCTCAGTGTCGTTCTTGGTGCTTTCCATTTCGATGATCTGTAAATTGACGAAGGTTTTGTAGTCGCCTTGATGCTTCATCTCCACGAAACGGCGGATATTCTCGTTCGTTTTTTCGTAATCAGCATTCACCCGCACATTCTCGTAGGTCTCGGGCCTCATGCCATCCTGGCACAGGTAGATCACGTTGAGTCCAGCGTCCAGGAGCTTGCGAGCGCGCTCCTCCGTCAGCAGGGTGGCGTTGGTGCTGATCTCGGAGCGCAGGCCCTTTTCCCGGCAGTAGGCGACCATGTCGTAAATGCGTTTGTGCAGGAGCGGCTCCCCCCAAATGTGAAGGGTGGTGGCCCGGACGTGCGGCGCCATCTCGTCCACAATCTGTTTGAACACCTCCCATTTCATGAAACCGCCTTTGCGGGTGATGTCGCCACGGCCGGTCGGGCACATGATGCAGTTCAGGTTACAGACGCTGGTCGATTCGATGTACATGCGGTCGGGAGGAGGCACATGGCGCGTCTGCCCCGTGCTGTACGCCAGCCACTTCACCGGCCCCAGCGCCTGCCGGCGATAGATGCGGGATTTGTTGCGGAGTTTTTCTTGGAAGGTGAGGGGGGGAGTGGACATAGCGTTTTGTGCTAAATACATGAGAGTAAGGCGTAGATCAAAGATTAATGATCACAGATTAAGTACATCGTAAACTAAGTTCTGTGTCATTGTGAGGAGCGTTTTTTGCGACGAAACAATCCCCAACTTCGCAGAGTACGCCTAAGTAATTTGGCGATTGCTTCGCTCTGCTCGCAAAGACAGTGTTAAGTTAGTTAGTTTACAGTGTATTTAGCTACCGGACACTTTGGGATTTGTCATTCTGAACGGTTTGACGGAGCCAACATGCCTCATCTCAAATACTTTGTTGACGGAAAAAACGCACAAGAGCACGCTATTTTAGTGAAGAATCTTGATAGTACAGGTAGATGTAGACCCTGCGTTTGCGTTGCGCACTCGCAAAAGTGACCTTCGGTGGGATACGAGTAAGTTCAGGCCTTTGCCCCCAGCAACGCTTCGACGGGCCGGGTGTTGATCACGTCGTCGGGGGTCAACCAGGCGCGGCGGGCCACAGCGACGCCGTAAGGCATCATATCCATGTCGGCGGGGGAATGGGCGTCGGTGTTGATGGCGAGTTTGCAGCCCAATTCCACCGCCCGTCGGGCGTAAACATCGTTCAAGTCCAGGCGCGAGGGGTGGGCGTTGATCTCGACCACTGTCCCGGCTTCGGCGCAGGCGCGCAACACCTGCTCCACATCCAACGCTGAGGGCGGACGTCGGCCCAGCAAGCGGCCAGTGGGATGGCCGAGGATATCGACGTGGGGATTGCGAACCGCCTGCAGGCAGCGTGCGGTGATGGTCTCTCGATCCTGGCGCAGGCTGCTGTGGATGCTGGCGACGACCACATCCAGTTGGGCCAGCACTTCATCCGGCAGACCCAGCGCGCCGTCGGCTAGCACTTCCACCTCGATGCCGTGCAGCAGTCGGAAATCGACGCCCTCAGCCCGCCAGCGTGCGTTCAATTGCTGGATTTCGACAGCCTGCTGGTTCAGACGTTCCGCGTCCACCCCGCCGGTGATGCCCAGCCCGACGCTGTGGTCGCAGACCGACCAGTAACGGTATCCCCGCCGCCGTGCGGCCTCGGCCATCTCTGCGATTGTGTTTTTGCCGTCGCTCCAGGTGCTGTGGCCGTGCAACTCGCCCAAAATGTCGGTGCTGGTCAGCAGGCGCGGCAGTTGGCGCGCCTGAGCGAGCGCCACTTCCCCGCGGTCCTCTCGCATTTCGGGTGGGATCCAGGCCAGCCCCAAGAAGGCGTAGAGCGCTTCTTCCGTCTCGAAGAATCGTTCCATCCCCGCTGGATCCTGACCCCGACCGGTGGCAGTGAGCCCATACTCGTTCAGACGCCAACCCAGTTTCTGGGCGAGTTCCCGCATCGCCACATTGTGCTCTTTGCTGCCCGTAAAATACTGCAAGGCCGCGCCCCAGTGCCTGGCTTCCACCACCCGCAAGTCGCATTCCATATCGTTGATCAGACGCACGCGGCTTTTGGTGACGCCGCTGACCGCCACATCCACCACTTGCGGTAGGGCTTGAAATGCCGCCATCACCGTTTCCGGTTGGGCGCTGATCGCGAGGATGTCCAGATCGCCGACCGTTTCCTGCCAACGCCGCACGCTGCCCGCGACTTCAATGCGTGTGAGCGCTTCTGCCGGCAGGACGGAGCGAAGCTCATGGATGAGTTGAAGCGCGGTCGGTCGGGCGACGCCCAGTGGCGTTCTTTCGTCCTTGCGTTTCTCCAGGAGTGCGATGCCCTGGAGAATTTTCTGCTCTGATTTGGCGCCAAAACCCTTGAGTGTTCGTAGCTGTTGCGCCTCCCCTGCCGCTTTCAGGGCGGCGATGCTGGTGATGCCCAGTTCTTGCCAGAGGCGAGCCGCTTTCTTGGGGCCCAGGTCGGGCACTTTCAGCATCTCCACCACGCCCAGCGGCACCTCCCGCTTGAGTTGTTCCAGAAAATCGATCTGGCCCGTTTCCAGCAGTTGGCTGATGTCAGCGGCGATGCCCTTACCCACATGGGGGATGGCGGTTAGCTCTCCGGCGTCGTGAAGCGAATAGAGGTCTTGCCCTAGATGCTCGATGCTTTCGGCCGCGTTCTTGAAGGCGAGCACGCGGAAACGATTTTCGCCCTTGATCTGCAGCATGTCGGCGATCAGGCGGAGTTGTGCAGCGACTTCGGTGTTGGTGAGGCGGGATGGCGGGGTCATGATCGAAAGTATACCACGAAATGCGGCGGGATGCCCGAGGATTTTTGGGAAGCCTCACTCTCTGCTACAATGCAGCCGACAACTTCGATTTTGCTGTATTTACATTTCTTTTGACCCAATGCCCGTCACCATCCGCGCCACTGGTTTGCTCAAGCGCTTCGTCGCTCCCGACACCGTGCTAGAAAACACGCACACTGTCGGCGAAGCGGTGACGCAATTGGCCCTGCCGGAAGACATCGGCCTGGTGATGTTAGTCAATGGCCATACGGCGCACTGGCACACGGTTTTGCGCGATGGCGACACGTTGCAACTCATCCCCGTCATCAGCGGCGGTTGACCGGCACAAAGTAATTGTCTAAGAATAACTTTCCATTTTGCGTCATTTCAACGAGTGAAGCGAGGGGAAATCTCCCCGCTTGCAAAGGGATGTCCTGCTTCGACATGACATGACGCGCCATCATAGCGGCGGGAAGGAATTCCTGGGCGCTTACAAAGGACATTTCAGACGATGAGCGTAGGCGGAACCTGGCGGAGAATTTTACACGTCGATCTCAGCAATGGTAAGCATTGGATCGAGCAACCACCCGATGAATTTTACCTGAAATTGGTGGGAGGCCGGGCGCTGGTGGCCTATTTGTTGTTGCGCGACATGTCTCCCGGAACCGATCCGCTTGGTCCCGACAACCTTCTGATCTTCGCACCGGGCATCTTGCAAGGCTCGAACCTGCCCGGCAGCGGGCGGCATGGCGTGGGCGCCAGAAGTCCGCTCACTGGCGCCATCGCCAGCTCGGAAGTGGGCGGTTGGTGGGGTCATGAGTTCAAGCGGACGGGATTCGATGCGTTGATCGTGCACGGCCAGGCCGAACGACCGGTCTATCTCTGGATCCGCGATGGCGAAGTTGAAATCCGTCCGGCCGAGCATCTCTGGGGGCAAGACACCGCCGATGTAGAAAGGGCCATCAGGGACGAACTCGACGAGGAGAAGTTGCGCGTAGCGCAATGCGGCGTCGCCGGCGAGAATCAAGTGCTCTTCGCTAACATCATTCACGACATCACCCGGGCGGCGGGGCGCGGCGGCCTGGGCGCGGTCATGGGTAGCAAAAATCTGAAGGCTGTGGCGGTGCGAGGAACGCAGCGGTTACCCATCAGCGACCGCAAGCGTCTGACTGCCGTAGCCAAGTGGTTTGGCGAAAATTACAAAAACGATATGGCCTGGGCCATCGAATACGGTACAGTCGGCAATGTGGTCAATCATACCCGCACCAGCAACTTGCCCACGCACAATTACCGCGATCCGCATTTCGAGGGCGCAGAGAATATCGACGGCAGAATGATGCATCGCACCATTCTGGTCGAACGGGACACTTGCCAGAGTTGTCCGGTGTATTGCAAGCAAGTGGTGGAATACAATGGCGCCACTTTCCCCGATGAGCCGGCTTTCCAGACCGAGTTTGCCAGCTCTCTCTCCATCGACAGGGTTTACGGCGGCCCCGAGTATGAAACCCTCGGCGCTCTGGGCAGCGCCTGCGGCATCAGTGACCTGCTGGCGGTCGCAAAAGCCAATGAGATGACCGCGCGCTGGGGATTGGACAGCATCAGTCTAGGCATGACCATCGCTTATGTGATGGAGTGTGTGGACGCGGGCTTGCTCACCGCAGAAGACACCGGCGGTTTCGCGCCAACCTGGGGCGACGCTCAAGGGATGCTGGATGCGGTGGAGATGATCGCACACCGGCGGGGATTTGGCGACAGAATGGCGGAGGGCAGCAAGCGGCTGGCGGCCTGGATCGGCGGTGATGCGGATGAGCGCTTGGTGGAAGTGAAAGGCCAAGAATTGCCGATGCACGAACCTCGCCTCAAACACGCTCTGGGCGTGGGGTATGCCGTCGCTCCGGTTGGGGCTGATCACATGATGAATATGCACGATACGAGCTATACCCGACCCGGTTCTGCACTCGACCGCGTGGCGGAAGTGCAAACGTTTGAGCCTCTCCCCCTTGATGATCTCGGCCATCAGAAGATGGAACTATTCTATCACGAGGTTAATTGGCAGCATGCTCAGGATTGCACCGTCACCTGCCATTTTTATCCCTACCGCTATTCTGATCTCGCCCTGGCGCTCAGCGGTGCGACGGGCCATGATTACAGTGCGCGGGATATCCTGGAAGTGGGCGAGCGGGCGCAAACGCTCAGCCGTCTCTTCAACCTGCGCGAGGGCTTTACGGCAGCGGATGACCGTCTGCCCCGTCGCGTGATGAAGGCGTTCGAGGCAGGCCCGCTGGCCGGGGTGGAGATCACAGAGGATGCCTTGGTGACAGCGCGAAATTACTGGTACGGTTTGATGGGCTGGACGCCGGATGGCGCACCGACCAGAGAGCGCATCGTGGCCTTAGGGCTTGATACGCTGTTGTCGGAAGGTGATCGGCCATAAGCGTCGATTCAAATTTGACTTGGCTATGAAACGCGCCTATAATTTTTGGTTGGCGCATCCGCACGCGCCGACTGTCGCCGACGTAGCTCAATTGGCAGAGCAGCGGTTTTGTAAACCGCAGGTTATGGGTTCGAGTCCCTTCGTCGGCTCCACGCTTGTCTCGCCAGAACTTTGCCAGACGCGCGTCCTGCTTTTGCAGGGATCAGAATGTTGCCTGTTGATGGCAGTTCTGCTACAATCCCATATCCTTTGACTGTGGGTCGGTGTCCCGAGCGGCAAAGGGGGCGGGCTGTAAACCCGCTGGCGGAAGCCTTCGCAGGTTCGAGTCCTGCCCGGCCCACCTTGAGCGTCTTGCCCGGGCGCTCTTGTAAGCCCACATAGCTCAGTCGGTAGAGCACATTCTTGGTAAGAATGAGGTCATCGGTTCAAGTCCGATTGTGGGCTCCTATCAACCCGACAAGATTTTCCTCTGGCCGTCTCCTTGTGGGGCGGCTAAAAAATGTAACAAAAACGATTTGTAGACCTCAAAATCGTTTTCAGAACCTGTGGTTATCCTACCGCAAACAGTATTGATTCTTTTTTTCTGCGACCTGATCGCACTACCAGGAGGCATTTGATCTCATGGCAAAGCAACATTACGAACGAACGAAGCCCCACGTCAACGTGGGAACAATTGGCCACATTGACCACGGCAAGACCACGCTGACGGCCGCGATCACGAAAGTGTTGGCGCTGAAAGGTTTGGCCG
>DUEF01000001.1 GCA_011176555.1 Caldilineae bacterium | reverse complement strand
GGGTGGCTTGGGGTTCAGGCTCGGTGGCCGAGACAGGCTCGCTCGGTTCCGAGACAGGGGTCGGCGCCGCTGTGGCTTCGCGTTCCGCCTGCTCCTGGGTGGGAGTGACGATTTGGGGAGGGTTGATCGGCAATGTACAGCCAGCGAGGATGAGCAGGGCGGCGGGGATAAAAAGCAGTAATCGTTTCATGGGTTTGTCATTCGTAAGAGATTTAGAATCGCGCCAAAGCGCTTCTATCACAGAATAAGGATGCAGGCGAGGTCGTTTTGCGCAACCTTCGATTTACCAGTCGAGATTGTACCCTACTACAGACGTTATAGAAATTCCTTTACCCCACCATTGCATAACAAAAACGCCCGGCGGCATCCTAGCCACGGGCGTTAGAAAAATGTGGTGGCGACGGGTGGACTTGAACCACCGACACAGCGATTATGAGCCGCTTGCTCTGCCTCCTGAGCTACGTCGCCATGATGGAAGGCCCTGGTTTTTTAAGGCCAGGGCCCTCAGTTTAGTAGCGGGGACAGGATTCGAACCTGTGACCTTCGGGTTATGAGCCCGACGAGCTACCTCTGCTCCACCCCGCAGTAGCAAAAATTATTATACCGAGTTTAAGTTATTTGTCAACATTTGCTCCGCATCCGCAAACGGTGGGCGTCCGCCGGCATTTTGCACCAACTTGTGTCACTGTGGTGCGGCATCGAGCGCTTCTCGCCCGTCGACGGAAGGGATATTAAAACCTTTCTCTGAAGCAGAGAAGGCTGAAGGGAGAGAACAGCTATATTGGTAACGCCATCGCTCAGCCAAAACGCCTCGCGCCGCCGTGGGCTTCCATGACTTCCCCTGCCTCCTGTGGTACAATCCCCCACACCCAAAACGACACCTACATCAATTGGAGTGCTTATGTCAGCGCCACGCATCGTCCAGAACCTGATCGAACGCATAACAACCAATGTCGAAAACGTCATCCTTGGCAAGCGTCAGGTCATCCAACAAACCCTGATCGCCTTGCTATGTGAAGGACATCTTTTGATCGAAGATGTGCCGGGCTTGGGCAAAACCATGCTGGCCCGTTCTATCGCCCGCTCTATCGGCTGCGATTTCAGTCGTATCCAGTTCACGCCCGATATGCTGCCGAGCGATGTCACTGGGGTGTCGGTGTACAACCAGAAGACGCAGGAATTCCAGTTCCGACCAGGCCCCATTTTCGCCCAGATCGTCCTGGCCGACGAAATCAATCGGGCCACGCCCAAAACCCAGGCGGCCCTGTTGGAAGCGATGGAGGAACGACAAGTTACGGTCGATGGCATGACGTACGCCATGTCTCGCCCCTTTTTAGTGCTTGCCACCCAAAACCCCATCGAATACGAGGGCACTTTTCCTCTGCCAGAGGCGCAGGTCGACCGTTTCATCATGCGCACGCATCTGGGCTACCCGGACAAATCGCACGAAATCGCTATTCTCGATTCTCAGATCGATCATCATCCCATCGACGACATCTCGCAGGTCGTCTCAGCCGAGGAACTGACCAACGCGCAAGAAGCGGTAAAGACCATCTACATGGATGAGCAAGTGAAATCGTACATCGTTTCGCTGACATCCGCCACGCGCGACCATAGTGACGTCTATTTGGGAGCCAGCCCACGCGGATCGCTGGCGTTATTCAAGACTTCACGAGCATACGCCGCCAGCCAGGGGCGAGACTACGTGTTGCCTGACGATGTCAAACGCCTGGCGGTTCCCACCCTCGCTCACCGCCTCATTATCAGTCCTTCCGCCCGCATCAAAAGCGTCGATCCTGCAACCGTGGTCAAGGAAATCGTGAACACCGTAGCGGTGCCGGGAACACGCGCGCAGCGATCCTCGGCGCAATAAACGGAGATCGACCACTCTCAGCGAAGTCTTATCGTGCGACGCACCGCCTGGATCGCCTTACTTGTTTGGCTTATCAGCCTGATCGCAGCCCTAAACACAGGGCGGGATTTGCTCTACAACACCTTTTACATGATCACCATCGTTTTGGCGGGATCATGGTTGTGGGCATGGCTGAACATCAATTGGATCAGCCTGTCGCGCTACACGCGCGCCCGCCGGAGCCAGGTGGGTAAGCTTGCCGAAGAGCATTTCGAAGTCTCGAACCGCAGTCGTCTACCCAAATTGTGGCTGGAGATACGAGATTTCTCTTCGCTACCAGGGCATCATCCCTCGCGCGTGGTCAGTTCGCTGGGGGGACACAGGAAGCATTCGTGGCTTGTGCGAACCCCGTGTTATCGACGAGGACGCTATCAACTTGGCCCGCTACTCATTCGCAGCGGCGACCCTCTGGGGATATTCGAGCTGACGCGCACCTTGCCTCAGACCACCACCATCCTTGTTTACCCCGCCACCGAAGCGGTCAATGGCTTTCAACTGCCTGCAGGTCGGGTTCCAGGTGGGGAAGCCACGCGCCACCGCACCCACTACCTCACGGCCAACGTCGCCACCGTACGCGACTATGTGCCAGGTGACAGTTTTAATCGCATCCATTGGCGCTCCACGGCCCGCACCGGACGCCTCATCGTCAAAGAATTCGAGTTAGATCCCACCAGCGATGTCTGGCTCGTGTTGGATCTGAACCCGACCTGGCACCACGCCCAACCGTGGCAGCCTCCCGATTACATCGAACAACCGGCCATTCTCTGGGACCAGAGTCCGAAAGAGATCGGTTTGATTCCGGCCACCATCGAATACGCTGTCACCGCCGCCGCGTCGTTGGCTCGTCGCTACTTGGCCGAACGTCGGGCGGTGGGGTTGATCACCTACACCACCCACCGCGAAATCATCCAGGCCGACGGCGGCGAACGCCAATTGCACAAAATCCTGGAAACGCTGGCGGTGCTCGAACCGAACGGCGTCCTCCCCTTCGACCGCGTGCTCATTGCCGAAGGCAGCTATCTCAACCGGGCTAGCACCGTCATCGCCATCACCCCTTCGGCCGATAGCGCCTGGGTGGCGGCATTGCGAGAGTTGGGACGCCGGGGCGTCCAGAGCACGGCCATCCTCATCGCCGCCGACACTTTCGGTCCCGCCCCTCGTTACGAAAAAACCGTGAGCGAGTTGTGGGCGAGCCGCATCCCCACCTACGTCCTGCGCAATGGCGATGCCGTCGGCGCTGGCCTCGCCGAATACGCTCGTCCCCAATAGATTGGCATTATGACTTCCGACGCAATCGATTTCGCACATCCATCTAGGCAATCAGACGCCCCCTCCGCTCCCCAGGAAATATACATCCGGCGCTCGACGTTACACGACTTGAACGAATGTCTGACGTTAGACGCCAGTTACGATACGCAACGCGTCTGGCAGATGAACTTGGATGTGAAGGACAATCGCATCCTGATTGATTTCAATCTGGTGCACTTGCCGCGTCTCGTGAACATCCGGGTCCCCCCTGGCAGCGAAAACTTGCTTAGGTGCTGGCAGCGCGGCGATTGCCTGTTATCCGCGCGCAGGAAACACACGGTTGTCGGTTTTTTGCACATGATTCCCGATACGCCAACGAAAGTGGGGTTCATTCATCGTCACGTGGTGGAGCCAGAATTTCGGGGGCAGGGTATCGGCACAATGCTGCTCAACCACGCTTTGAAGTGGGCGCGCGATCACAAGTTACGCAGCTTGGTGATCAGCCTCAGTACGAAAAATCATCCTGCCAGCGCCTTTTACCTGAATAGAGGATTCGTTTTCAACGGTTTCAGTGAAGAGACGCACGGCGATCGTCGCATTCAATTACAGTTTGCGCGCGGCGTACGCTAAGGAACCATCTCCGGTGCGACATCCGGCACAGTGCTGAGGCTGCGGTCAACAGCTTCGGCTACGCGCTTGATCTGTCGCATGAGATCGGCGAAACGCCGGGGTTTGAGCGACTGCGGGCCGTCGGACAGCGCTTCGGCCGGGTTCGGGTGCACCTCGATCATGAGACCGTCTGCACCGGCCGCCACGCCCGCTCTGGCCATGGCGGTGACGATATCCCAACGGCCTGTGCCGTGACTGGGATCTGCGATCACGGGGAGGTGGCTGAGTTGCTTGAGCAGCGGCACGGCATTGAGATCGAAGGTGTTACGAGTGTACTTCTCGAATGTGCGGATGCCGCGTTCGCAGAGTATGACCCGGTAGTTGCCGCCAGCCAGGATGTATTCGGCCGACATCAACAACTCCTCCATGCTGCTCATCATCCCGCGTTTGAGCATCACCGGGCGCTGCACCCGGCCCACCGCGTGCAACAGACCGTAATTTTGTGTGTTGCGCGCCCCGATTTGCAGGATGTCGGCATATTCGGCCACCATCGGCACCGCTTGCGGCGTCATCACTTCGGTAATGATGTGCAAGCCGTAGGTTTCGCGAGCTTCGGCCAGGATTTCCAGCCCCTTGAGCCCCATGCCCTGGAACGAATAGGGTGATGAGCGCGGTTTGAACGCCCCCCCGCGCAGGATGTGGGCCCCGGCTTCTTTGACGGCGTGTGCGGTTTCCAACAATTGGCTGCGACTCTCCACCGAGCAAGGGCCGGCCATCACCACCAGTTCTTTGCCGCCGATCTGCACGCCATTGAGACGGATGACGGTGTCATCGGGATGGGATTCGCGGCTGGCGAGTTTGAAGGGGGCGCTGATGCTGGTGATTTTCTCGACGCCGGGCATCTGCACGAAGGTTTTGGGGTCTACGGCCCGGGTTTCGCCCACCACGGCCACCACGGTGCGTTCAACGCCGTAAATGGGATGGGGAACAGCGCCAGCTTCCTGCACCCTGGCGATCACGGCGCCGATTTCGGCTGCCGTGGAATTGACTTTCATGACGATGATCATAGGGTGAGTCCTTGTTTATCAGATTTGTAGCAGTGCTGCCTGGGCGACGCCGTTCACTTCGGGGATCGGGGCGGCAGGGTACGAACCGAGGAGTTTGACGAAGGTCGCCCGGCCCAGCAACGCCACCAACGCTTCGCGTGGCGCTGGGTCTTGCCAGTGGCCTTCGAAATCAAGATAGAAGACATAATGCCAGAGTCGCCCGCGACGAGGGCGGCTTTCCAGCTTGGTGAGATTGATGCCGCGCGAGGCGAATTCGTTCAGGCAGGCCACCAGCGCGCCGGGGCTGTGCGAAGTGGCGAACACCAGCGATGTTTTGGCATCCCCTGTACGGGGTGGATCGCCAGGCTGGACAACGAAAAAGCGGGTGTAGTTGAAGGCTATGTCTTCGATGCCGGAGGCGAGCACATCCAGGCCATAGATTTCAGCGGCAAGGCGACTGGCGATGACGGCGATGCCGGGCTCGGGTGCGGCGGCCAACTGTTTGGCGCTGCCGGCTGTGTCGTAAGCGGTTTCAGCCTGCCAGCCTTGACGGTTGAGGTAGCGTTCACACTGGGCCAGGGCTTGCGGATGTGAGCGCACGCTGATGATGTCGTCGAGCGTGACGCCTGGCATCGTCATCAAATGATGCCGCACGCGCAGCAAGATCTCGCCCCATACCTTCAGATCGTGTTCGAGCAAGAGGTCGTAGGCTTTGTTGATGGAGCCCGCCCGTGAGTTTTCCACCGGCACCGCGCCGTGTGTAGCCCGACCAGCCTCAACCGCGGCGAAGATGTCCTCGAATGCGCGGCAGGGTAGCGTTTGCACTTCCGCCCCGAAGAATTGGTGGATCGCTTCTTCACTGTAAGCGCCATGCTCGCCCTGAAAGGCGACGATTGTTGTTTGACTCATGAGGCCCCTCCCTGATTGCGGTTCCAGATCATCACCTGTTGCTCGATCCACGCTGTCAGTTCCGCCTCATCGACCGACGGCAAATTCGCTTTGTCTGGCCGCAAAACCTGGGCCTCGCCGAGGTAGACGTGTTGGATGTCCCGCGGGGTTTTGGTGGTGTTCCAGTGCACCAAAATGCGGATGCACATCGACAATCCTCGCGGCACTTCCATCTCGTGCCCGCACAACAAGGCCGCATCCAGCCAGCCAAGCTGGCGCGCGGCCAGGGCGGGATATTCGGCATTGATGTCGCGCGTGGTGGTGAAGATGGCGCTGGCGACATCGTCCGGCTCGATGCCGTTAATTCGGATCATCAAGGCCAGCAGTCGACGGGTTTCGCTGAGGATTTCCTCGCGTGAGTTGTTTGTTACGGTGGTGGCGCCGCGCACGCCTCGACAAACCATCACAGCTTGCTCCTTGGGTGGGTGCGTCACCGCCCAGATGGGGGCGGTGATGGGGGCTGAGTACCAGAGACCGGCTTGCAACATGGGACACGCTCCTGTGTTGGTTGATGGTGAAGCGAGGGAACGTCCACGCTGTTCTAAGCCGGCGTCCAGATCAGCATAACCTGATTCGGACAATAAAAAGAGCGTGGGGCTGGTCGCTCCACGCTCGGATGAGATGTCAGTGTTAGATGTTTACATCGTTCTGACCAGCCCGGGGCGGAGCGACCTTCGAAAGCTAAAGAAATAGAAATAGAAGGCAAAAGAAAACCCGCGCCAGGCGGCAACCATGCGCGGGCCAGTCGTCTCCACCAGTTGGTGGGCCGAAGATAAGGGGGCGGAAAGACGAGGGTGGCTGAGCATGGTGCTGTGATTGTCAGACTGTATAGCCGGGAGCATAGCACAGGGGTGGGGTCACGTCAAATCGGCCGGCGCTGGGGTGGCGTATCCTTTGTGTTTGAAGTTGTGTCAACGTCGTTCTGCAGTTCCAAACCGTTACCCCCTCGGAGTGTGCTTCAATTTGGGGGGCACACTGCAGAGCGCATGACAGCGCCTAGACGAATCCGTGATTCGGCGGGGCTAGCTGACAACCCGGCGAATGGTTGTCGTTCCGGTTTCGCCTGGACGCTGTCCTTTACCCTTTGCCCAAATTTGAAACCTCTCCCTACTCCTTGTCACTTATTGAGAAATCAACCAAAACATGCTATACTGTCGTTGGGAGCTAGTGCGACGATGCCTCATTTTCTTGAAGATTTGGTAACAACACAATGGGCAGTGATGATTGGCTGGCGCGCCAGGTGGTCAAGACCGTTTCGACACGACCTCGGAACTTGGTTGCTGCGCGCTGCCAGAAGTTCATCGCGACCGGAAGTTGGTTGACATACCCGGTTGTAGGTCGTAGAATGGCCTGCACATCTCCCGGCCTCACATCATAATCACGCCGGAATTCATTCTCAGCAAGGAGAAGCCCTATGAAGCTCATCATTCAGGCGCATAACGTAGAACTGACAGACTGGTTGGAGCAATATGTCGAGAAGAAAATTGGCAGGTTAGATAGATATTTACCCGACATCGACGAAGCAAGAGTCGAATTACGCGAAGAGCAGACTCGCAGCGCTTCCGATCGAGCCATCGCCCAGGTGACTTTACGCAGCCGTCGCACCATTTTGCGGGCCGAAGAACGCTCTGGCGATATGTTCGCTTCCATCGATGCTGTTTCCGATAAGCTTGAACGGCGCATCGCCCGTTTCAAGGGTAAAACTGCCCGCAACAGCAAGCGAGCCGTAGCCCAAGTGAATAGTTTACAGGAAGTCGTGGCCGCAACAACAGAGGAAGAAGAACCCGCCGGCAACCGTATCGCCCGGGTGAAACACTTCGAAGTCCAGCCAATGGATGCAGAAGAGGCCATCGAACAGATGGAACTCCTGGGACATGATTTCTATGTTTTCTTGAATGCTGACACTGGCACCATCAATGTCGTCTATCGGCGACGGGAAGATGACTACGGGTTGCTGCAACCCGAAATCGGCTGAGGCCGAGAGCGCATCCTCTACACAACATACGCATTAGCCCGTCGAAACACCTCGACGGGCTAGCTTTTACCCCCGACCATCTTCTTTCTCTTCCAAGCGATCTGCACTGGAACCATCATGAAACGCATTCTAGTAGTCTGCACCGGAAACATCTGCCGCACCCCCATGGCAAAAGCAATGCTGCAACGCGAAGTGGAACAGGCGGGGCTGAGCGAGCGGGTGTCAGTAGATTCGGCCGGGGTTTATGCGGTGGTCGGGGGCAGAGCCAGCCGGGGCTCGGTGAACGCCATGGCGGAACGTGGGTTGGACATCACCGAACACAGGGGCAAACAACTGGATTTCCGCCTGATGGACGAGGCCGACCTGATCCTGGTGATGGAAGAGAGCCAACGCCGCAGTATCTTCATGAATTGGCCCCAGGCGTTGCGCAAGACCTTTCTGCTCAGCGAGATGGCGGGGGAACATGCCGATGTCGAGGACCCATACGGCATGGAACAGGCCGAATACGACAAAACAGCGGTGATTATCGAAGATTATGTGCGCCGCGGTTTCCCGGAAATACTGCGCAGACTCGGCGTTTCCGGGTAGGGACGACCGACCGGCCCTACGACGGGTCGCGCCTGTCCCTCAACATCCACCAATACTTCAAAAACTCGTACTTCGCCATGATCGCGCACAGGCGCAGGCCGTGAAGGCCGTCGCGGTAGCCTTTCCAGGTGACAAAGCGTCGCCAGAAGGCTTGCAGGGGTCGGGTGAGCAGGTGGCGGGGATGCGCACGCACGCCCTCGCCGAGTAGGGTCTGGGCTTCGTATGCGGTGTAGCGGCGCTGTTTGGCGTGAAACTGACCCCAGTCGTCGTAGTTGTAGTGGATGAGGTGCTCGCTGAGATGACCTTCCGGGCCGTCGATGATGGCTATTTCGTGCACCTCCCGCGCTTCGTCGTAATACGCTTTGGCGCGGCGCAGCAGACGTAACTGGTGGTCAGGATACCAGCCGCCCCCGCGCATGACATGGCCCACGATGTGGTTGTAGCGTGGAACCCACCAGCCATCCACATCCGGCCGCTGGATGGCCTCCCCGACCTCTTGTGCCAGCTCGGGCGTCACGCGTTCGTCGGCATCGACGAAAAGCACCCATTCGCTGTCCAACGCGCGCAGCGCGACATTGCGAGCCTGGGAAAAATTGACGAAGGGCGTATTGATCACCCGCGCCCCGGCGGCGGTGGCGATCTGCACTGTGTTATCCGCGCTCGCTGTGTCGAACACGACCACGTCATCTGCAAAGCTGCAAGATCGAACGCAATCGCCGATGTGGTCGGCGACGTTCTTCGCCAGGATCGCACAGGTCAGTCGAGCGGTCGCTTGGTCGTTTGATCGATCAGTCGGATGGTCGGGCATGGTTGTTGTTTGTTTGGAGAAAACCAGCCACCTGGCGGTAGGCATCCAGTTGCTCGCCAAGCTGCTGCTCGTCGATCTCGCCGTGGGCATTGGCGGCGCGGGCGGCGTTCGCCTTCGATTTCATGCCGCGGGCGATGAGCCAACGGGCGGCGCGGCGTTTCCAGGCCGGATAATAGCGGTCGTAGTAGCGCAGGCGCGAGCGCCACAAGGCCACGGTCATGCGGCCGCGGAACTGCCGGGCGCTCTGCCCTTCGTAATGGGTGATGCGGGCGCTGGGTACGCAGTACAGGGGCCAGCCTGCGGCCTGGAGGCGGTGCTGCCAGTCCATTTCTTCGGCGTACATGAAGTAGCCTTCGTCCAACAGCCCCGCGTCGGTGATGGCTTCGGCCCGCACCATCAGGGCCGCGCCCAGGGCGAAATCGATGGCGAAAGGCCGGTCGCCATCGTAGAGGCGGCGGGGATAACGGCCGTTCAGGCGGGAGTCGAGCAGGCGGTGGTGAACAGGATAAAGGTCGAGAAAGAGCTGCATCAGGCCGGGAAAGTGAAACGCGCTGTGCTGAAGACTGCCGTCAGGATAATCGAGGCGCGCGCCGCAGCCGCCCGCAGCCGGATGCTCGCTGAGGAATCCGGTCATGGCGGCCATTGCGCCCGGCTGGACTTCGGTATCGGGGTTGAGCAGCAGCGCCGCGTCGGGGCGGTGAGCCGAAGGCTCAGTCTCGCCGAATCCCAGGTGGCGCAGGCCCTGATTGTTGCCTCCGGCAAAGCCCAGATTCTCCTTGTTGGCGAAAAGCCTGACCTGCGGAAAGGCTGCCGCCACCATGTCGGCGCTGCCATCCGCCGAATCGTTATCGACCACCACCACCTGCGCCGCCAGCCCGGGCGTGCGGGTGATGTCGGCAAACAGTGAGGTCAGACAGCCCCGCAGGAGTTCCCGCACGTTGTAGCTGACGATGACGACGCCGAGGTTCATGGAGGCTACTGCTTTGGATCGGCGATTTCCACTTCCTGCACATCGGCGAAGTTGTTGAACACGGCCACATCCTCGTGCAAAAGGCCGCCCCAAATGCGGAAGGGATTGCGAGCGGGCGCGTCCACCCAGATGATGGTTCCGTAGACCAGGCCGCGCTTGCCCGGGTCCAAAAAGCACTGTTCCCGGCCATCGATGATCTCACAGCGGAGGTCTTCGGGACGGCCCACTGCGTAGCGGAAGGGGAAATCCTGCCCGAAATTGGACTGGAAGTTGAGGGCGAAGCGCCACGTGCCCGACTGCTCGAACCAACTTTCCTCGTCATATTCGTAGGCCAGGGTGTTGAAATTCTGGTCGGATCGGTAGACCGTGCCGGGCCAGGGGCCGGCCGTGCGGATTGGCACATTGCCGTAGTTCTCGATGGTGGCCGTAAACACCAACGAGCCGCCGATGGGGATGTTCAGGTCACCATCGACCGGGTCGAGCATCGTCACTTCGCCCTGGACGATGTCGGCGCGGGGCTTGCCGCCATTTTTGATGGTCAACGTGCTGGTGACTTTGGTGTGGTTGCCCACGGCGTCCCTGGCTTCGGCCACCACGATGTAATCGCCATCGGGCGGCGGGTCCGCACCCAAATCGATGCCGCCATCGTAATCGTAGTAATGGTAGCCGGGCTCGGTGGACTTGACCTCGCGTTCATCTTCGATCAGGGGTTGCTTGCGGCTGGGGTTGTCAGGGTCTGTGTTGTCGGGATCGGAGGGATCGAACAAATAGACCTGTATTTCCTCCACTTCTTTGGTCAGCCAGTAGGTGATCGAAGCGCGGTCGTCGATGCCGTCCTGGTTGGGCGTGATCACAGCGGGATTGACCGAGAAGTTCTGGAACTCGGGCGCTTCGGTGTCGGCATCCACGATGGTTATCTTTCCCTCGACCTGATCGCTGTTCCCGGCCTCATCGGTGGCCTCGATCACCCACCTGTATTCACCATCGGGCAAGACCCGGCCATCGATGACGCCCCCCCAGAGCACGTTGTAAGCGCGGTCGCCACGGTGTTGCTCCTTGCGGAAGTAATGCTTTGCGCCCGTCTCGTCCACAAAATAAATGGAAACGTCGCTGGGACGGCGGATGGTGTAGGCGATGCGGGCGACGTCGGTGTCGCCATCCGCGTTGGGACTGATGGTGGTGGGCTCGATGCTGGCGTCGGTGACGAGGGGGCCGCTGTTGCAGGCGGAGAGGAGGAGCGCCAGCAGGAAAGCGAGTGCGAGCAGGGACGCGAAGCGTAAAGCGTGGTGCGTAGTGCGTGGTGTGTGGTGCACGAGACTGGACTTGGGAGGGGATGGAAGTGACATGGTTACCATTCTATCAAACGACAGGGGTCAAGAACCAACTTAGTGGTCGTCCAAGACTAACCTCCGGGAGGTGGCCGCTAAGGTCCCGACAAACGAAGAGGTGTTGGCCACCTCCCGGAGGTTGAGTCAGGAGGGATTCTTGGCAGGCGCAGCAGCGGCGATCATGGTGCGAGCTCGACCGTCTGCTCCGCTATCCGCTCACCTGTGGCTGCGTCGTAAGCGAGCAAGCGGATGCGCAAGGCCTGATCGGCGGCATCCAGGGGCAACCAGGCAGGATAGGTCTCGCCCACCTGCCAGCGCGTGGTGGGGAAATCGTAGCCGGCGGGACGGGCGTCCTGCTCGAACAGCGTCTCGCCTGCTTCGTCAGTGATTGTCATCGCGATTTGGATATCGGGCAAATCAGGCTGAAGCGCGCGCCAGTACAGCCACAGCCCGCCCTCGCCCCTTTCGATGCCGACCAGCCGCAATTGTCCGCCGAAATCCACTTGCGGCCCGTTGGTCGGAGGCTGTTCGGGGAAGGATTGGCCGGGACGCAGGCGGTAGTGGCGCAAATCAAGATAGGCGTAGTCGGGCGCGGGTTGCGGGTCGGCATAGCGAGCGAGCAGGGTGACAGTGACGTTGGTGGGGTCCACGACTTCATCCTGCCACAGGAACAGCCACACGCCGCCCTTGCCCGCCAGATATTGGTTGAGCGCCCGCGCGGTTTCCTCCCACCCCAGCACCTGATTCACATCCAGAATTTCCAGTTCCGGGAGCCGCTGGCGCTCGACGCCGAACCGGGGCGGAATGTAGGTATCGAAAACGGGATAGGCGTGGCCAGACACGAGCAGGACGGTTTCATCATCCTGGCGATGGGCGTACATCTCCATGATGGCCTCGCGCCAGGCGGATTTGGCGAAATTGTCGTCGTTGAACCAGTTGCTCAGACCCTGGGCGTGGGCGAGGAGCAGCAGGAACACGCTGAGGATGGCTAGCATTCGTAACGCGTAAACCGTAAAACGTGACGCGCCGGACGAGCGCCGGGTCACAGACCAAAGATTGGCGACGCCCCCGCCAGCGAGCAAGGCCCAGGCCGGCCAACTCACCATCAGGTAGCGGGCGTTGAATTTGGGCGTGCGGAAGGCCAGGGACAGGATCAGGAAGGTGGGGAGCAAGCCCCACAGCAGGAGCAACGCCAGCGGTCGTTGTGCGTTTCTGTGATCGCCGCGGCGGTAGCCCACGGCGATGGCCACCAACCAGGCCAGGGCGGCCAGACCAAACCAGGGCAGCCAGGCGCGGGCGTCGCCCTCCAGCATGACTTCAGTGGCCCCCACCGTGAAGTTCATAACCACATCCAACAGGGCCTCGCCCAGTTTCAGTGTGCCCGACCAGTAGCTGCTATCGACCGCGAAGCGGTTGAACATGGCGGGCAGCCAGGGCAGGTAGCCCAGCAAGATGACGGCGTTGACAAGCGCGAATTCACCCAGCCGACGGCGTTCTCGCCCCGTCCGCCACCACACGGTTCCCCAATAAAGCGCCAGCGCCAGCAAAGCGAATCCGGCGAAATAGTGGGTGTACATCGCCGCCAGGCCCGCCAGCGCATAAGCCAGGAGCAAGCCCCACCGTTTTTCTGCGCCCCGATCTAACAACCTGACCACCACCAGCGCGGCCAGCGTCACCAGCGTCACCAGCAGCGCGTACATGCGCGCTTCCTGGCCGTAGTACACCATCAGCGGCGAGGTGGCCCCGACCAGCGCCGCCAGCAGCCCGGCCCTGTCATCCCACAGCCGCCTGCCCAGCGCCCACAGCAAGGGGATGAGCAGCGTCCCGAAGGCCGCGGATGGCCAACGCAAAATGCCCTCGCCGAAAGGATTGAGCCGCAACCAACCGTCGACCAGCAGGTAGTACAGGGGCGGCTGGATGTCGTCGGCCGTCCAGCGTGCCAACTCGCGGACGCCCAAGCGCGCCACTTGTGCGGTCACGCCTTCATCGTACCAAAAGCTCTGCGCGTCGATCTCGTACAATCGCAGGGCGAAAGCCAAGAGGATGATCGCCAGCAGGATCAGGCGGGTCAGGCGCGGGGACATGGGGCGGGTGGCAGGTGGCAAGTCGTTTCCCGGTCTACTCCTGGCGATTGCGGGAGCGTTCCTGAGAGAAACCTTCGGGATAACGGCGGGCGAGCTTGTCGATGTTGTGTTGGGCGACTTCGGCCAGGGGCATGTCCAGCGCATCGGCCATCACAGCCGCGTACCAGAGCACATCGCCCAATTCCTTTTTCAGTTTGTCGTAGTCCAGATTATGGCCGTGAAAGAAGGCTTTTTTGATCATTTCGGCCACTTCACCGGCCTCTCCGTTGAGACCAGGCGCGGTGTACATGAGCGTGCGGTCGAAATCGCCATGATTGCCTGCCGTGCGCAGGGCCAGTTGTTGGTAATCGTTGAGTGAAAGTGTCATAGTTTAAGAATAGGTGCAGAATGCGATGATGGCAACTTCTAGCGATGATAACGTCTCCGCCTATTTTACACCACTTGAACAGGAGAAACGACATCCACCTTCATCTCATCATCCCAAACCCGCAATCTCTTTTTACTTTTCCCCGTCCTTGGGCTAAAATGACTTGGTTTATCCGCAAACAGGTTTTCCTTGAGTCCATTCCCGCCATGCTTAATTACCAACAAACCCTCTCCGACATCTTCTCACACGTCGATTACAGTCGCACGCGCCAGATCCCGTACAACGCCAGCACTTACAACCTGGATCGAATGCGTCACTTGTGTGAGCGCCTCGACAATCCGCAAGACCGCTTTCCCTCGGTGCATATTGCTGGCAGCAAGGGGAAAGGCTCCACCGCCGCCATGACAGACTCGATTCTCCGGGCGGCGGGTTACAGATCGGGCTTGTACACATCCCCGCACCTACACAGCTTTCGCGAACGGATGCGCATCGATGGTCAGCTCATCTCTCAGGAACGCCTGGTCAAGTTGTGGGAACGCCTGCGCCCTCACGCCAAGGCGCTCGAACAGACCACGACATTCGAGATCATTACGGCTTTGGCGTTTATGCACTTCGTAGAGCCTACCGTGGATTGGGCCGTGCTCGAAGTGGGCCTGGGCGGACGGCTGGACGCCACCAACGTGGTGCATCCCCGCGCCTGCGCCATCACCTCGCTGAGCTACGAACACACGGATTTATTGGGACACACCCTCAGTCTTATCGCCTTCGAAAAGGCTGGCATCATCAAAGCCGGCGTTCCGGTGGTGGTGGGGCCGCAAGCGCCCGAGGCCATGGCTGTAATCGAGGACATCGCACATCAGGCTGGGGCCAGGCTCTGGCGGGTGGGTGAAGAATGGCGCTGGGAAATACAACAGAGTACGGAGCGCAGCGTCATTGTGGACATAAATGGTCCGGACACTCATTGGCGAGGCCTGCAAATCCCCCTTGTTGGCGATCATCAGGCGGCTAACGCCACGGTGGCGGTGGCATTGATTCAAACCTTGAGAGAAGATGGCGTAGCCATTTCGGAGGACGCCATTCGCCAGGGGTTGGCCGAAACGTACTGGCCTGGCCGATTGGAACGCCTGAGTGATGATCCACTTATCGTACTCGACAGCGCCCACAATCATCACAGCGCCGAACGGTTACAAAAAGCGCTGGAACTGTTTCCCCACCGCCGTCTCATCTTGCTCTTTGGCGCCTCGGCCGACAAGGACATCGAGGGAATGCTGGAAGTGTTGGGCAAAGATGCGTCCGCCATTATCGTCACGCGCAGTTTTCATCCCCGAGCGGCGGATGTCGAAATGTTGGCGCAACTGGCCCACGCCATCGCCCCCACAACCTCTGTACACGTCACCGATGACGCTTTGCCTGCCATCCAATTAGCGGAATTCCTGGCCGAACCAGGCGACATGATTCTGGTGACCGGCTCTATCTTCGTGGTGGCGGCGACGCGCGAAAGCTGGCTGGCATTACACCCTCTCTCTTTCTCGCCAGACGATTGGGTTTATCAATCTGAACCCATCGACGGCGAATTCACGCCCATGTTGAAAAGCCCCGAGCAAATGATTAGCCTCGGACGAAAACCTTAATGACTGAATTTTTGAATCGAAACGACTTTGACCGCTTCGCTTGGTACTTGAGCGATGAATACTCCTTTTTGAATGCAACGCTGCCCGACAGCGTCAACATGAACGCGCCTGCGCCGAAACTGGAACCGGAGGACTTAATCCAGGAATACCCGGTGCTGGTCGCCATCGAAACCGTGGTTTTTCCCCATCTGGCGGCGCCGCTGTTTATTGGGCGGGAAAAATCGCGCCGGGCGCTTGAGGCGGCGCAAGACCACGACCTGCCTCTTTTGGTCGTGGCGCAGCGGGACCCCAGCATCGAAACGCCGGCCATTGATGATCTCTACACTATGGGCTCCGAAGTGGGGATTGGCCGGGTGTTGCGCATGCCGGATGGCACACAAAGCCTTTTTTGCCACGGTGAATACCGCGTGGAAATCCTGGAAGTCGTTCATGAACGCCCCTATCTACGCGTGGTGGGACGCCGTTTACCGGAACCTCCGGTCATCATCGACGACGATATCGTGCCCCTGATGCGGGCCGTCATGGTTCTGTACGAGAAGGTCGTCTTGCTGAGCCAGATCATTCCTGAAGAAGCGTTGGTGGCGGCCATGAACCTGGAAGATCCGGGTTGGCTAGCCGATCTCATCACATCCACGCTCAATGTGACCCTGGCCAAACGCCAGCACATCCTGGAAATTCTCGATCCCCTCGCCCGCCTGCAACAAGTCAGCGTCTTGCTGGCTGAGGAGCTCGATGTCCTGGAATTGGAAAACCAAATCCACGAGCAGGTGCAGCGGCAAATGGATGGCTCGCAGCGCGAGTACTTCCTGCGGGAACAAATGCGAGCGATTCAGGATGAATTGGGCGAGGGAGATGAATT
Source organism: Caldilineae bacterium (assembly GCA_011176555.1). Taxonomy (GTDB): domain Bacteria; phylum Chloroflexota; class Anaerolineae; order J102; family J102; genus DUEF01. The sequence goes on along the minus strand of DUEF01000001.1, from coordinate 25,687 downwards.
CTCTCGTGATATCGGCGAGTTGCACCAGCGCATCGAAGATTCCGCTATGCCGGACGGTGTGCGCACCAAGGCCGAAAAGGAATTGTCTCGGCTGGGCGCGATGCCCCCCATGGCGCCCGAGACCGGCGTGGTGCGCACCTACCTGGAATGGTTGCTCGACCTGCCCTGGGGAACGCCAGAGATCGACAACATGGACATCGTACATGCCGAGCGCGTGCTCGATGACCACCACTACGGCCTGGAGAAAGCCAAAGAGCGAGTGATCGAGCACATCGCCGTGCGGAAACTGGCCGCCGACAACATGCGCACGCCGATCCTTTGCTTTGTGGGCCCCCCTGGAACCGGTAAAACATCAATGGGCAAATCTGTCGCTGAAGCTCTGGGCCGCAAATTCGTGCGCATCTCGCTTGGCGGCGTGCGCGACGAGGCGGAAATTCGCGGACATCGTCGCACCTACATTGGCTCCATGCCGGGCCGCATTATCCAGACCATGCGCAATGTGGGCGTCAGCAACCCCGTGTTCATGCTCGACGAAGTCGATAAGATGGGCTTTGATTTCCGCGGCGACCCGGCATCAGCCTTGTTGGAAGTGCTCGATCCTGAACAGAACTATGCCTTCAGCGATCATTATCTGGAAGTTCCTTACGATCTCAGCAATGTGTTCTTCATTGCCACAGCCAACAACCCCTACAGCATCCCTCTGGCGCTGCTCGACCGCATGGAAATGATCGAATTCCCGGGCTATGCTGATTTCGAGAAGATTCTGATTGCGCGGCGATTCATCATTCCTCGTTTGCTCAGGGAGCACGGTCTCGAAGAAGTCGGCCTTCAATTTGGCGAAGAAACGATCAACGAAATCATCGAGAATTACACTTACGAAGCAGGTGTGCGTAACCTGGAGCGTGAATTGGCGTCGATCTGTCGCAAAGTGGCGCGGCGCGTCGCCGAAGGCAAAAAAGCGCGGCGGCGCGTTACGCCGAACAGTGTGCGACGGTACTTGGGGCCAGAGCGTTTCCTGCAAAATAAGATCGAAACCGAAGATCAGATTGGCGTTTCCACCAGTCTGGCCTGGACCGAGGCCGGCGGTGATTTGATGCAGATCGAGGTCATCATCATGCCCGGCAAAGGGGGATTGATCTTGACCGGGCAATTGGGGGATGTGATGCAAGAGTCCGCTCAGGCAGCCCTCTCCTACGCCCGCGCCCACGCCGAAGACTACGGTTTCTCCGAATTCGATTTCGATAAGGTGGACATCCATATCCACGTGCCCGAAGGCGCGATTCCCAAAGATGGCCCCTCAGCCGGCATCACCCTGGCCACAGCGCTCGTTTCGGCCCTGACGAATCGGCCCGTGCGCCGGGAAGTCGGTATGACGGGCGAGATCACGCTGAGAGGTCGGGTGTTACCCATTGGCGGGCTCAAAGAGAAGTTGCTCACCGCCCATCGCGGCGGCTTGCAGACGGTCATCATCCCCCAACGCAACGAAAAAGACCTGGTGGACGTGCCCCGCCACATCCGCCGTGCACTCGATATAAAAATGGTCTCTCATTTCGATCAGGTTCTGGCGCTTTCTTTGCGGGATAGCGTCGCACCTCCCCCGGCGTTCGCCACATCTACGGCATGACATTATGGGCCGCATCCTTGCCATCATCTTCGGCGTTCTTTTCATCATTTTCCTCGTATTCTTGGGACTGCGGTTGCGGCATGAGCCGGGGCCTCTGTTCAGTTTTGGCGGCGGAAGCGAAGATCTCAACGTCAATTTGGATGAAATGAAACCAGAAGAGTGGCTGCCCTATCGCAACGATCAGATCAAAGGACTCGTGCGCATCAACATCGACGCAAGATGGGAAGACGACGTGTTGCTCGACGACGAAGATGAGTGGTTGTTCTTCTACCGCTATGATTTGAAGGCGGATCAAAGCGCTGGCCAGTTGGGAGGCGTCATCTACGACGCCCAAAACCGCCCGCGCGGCAATGACAGCATCGCTATCTCCGACCAATCTCCCGCCTATCTCGTCCCTTATCGCCTGTTGCCCGCCTATCACGCTTACAAGACCCGCGGCTATCTCGGCGACAATGATCTGGAGTACAAAACTATCGCCGTCGCTATCGAAGGCGTGAATCCACAAAATCAGGAGCCCTTGACCGACCGCCTGCTCGTGCGCGGCATCAACCAGAAGCGCTACAATCGCTTCGCGATGTTCTGGTGGATCGATGAAGAAACCGGCTATGGCGCGGCTTACGCCTACACGCCGGGCTGGTTCAGCCTGAGCCGGGGCAATCCCTCCGATTGGTCGAGTTGGGACGCCGGCGCAAACATCGAGACGCTCTGGGCTTGGGAGCCTCGAATCGATCGTTCCAATTTATGCCGTCGGCAGCAATGGAGCCTTTACTCTGGCGACTCTCCGAAGTTCGTCCCCCAATCCGCCACAGATCCCATCTTTGCCCGCTATGGCGGTGAAGTGACATTTTGCAACGGCCAAGCGCCCGACGAGCCCGCTTTTCCCGAGGCGCAGGTGTTGGCCTATTTGGAAGATGGGAACCTAAGTCGGCTGGACGAAGCGCCGCGCACCGAGATCCCTCATTACAATGAAGTCACGGTGTTCGAGATCGAAAGCACAGACGCTCCGGACAGTGACATGCCGCCGGAGGTGAATGTCGATGTCGATTTCAACTCCAACGAGGGCTGGCGCACCATGACATGGACCGTCCGCATGATCCCTCCCGCAACCATCAAAGACGCCGTCAAATGGCGCATCATCGCCGTCAAAGACCGTTAACCGCTTGACCATTCACACTTGGCATTTGACCATTCAAAGACGCCCATGTCCCCCATCACCATCACTTCCCCCACCGCTGACGATGTAAGCGCCGCCCTGAAGGCCGGACAGGGTGAACGCGTCGCCCTGCTCAGTGAACGCACCAGCCCCCGCAAAGTGGCCGAAACACTGGTCGCCATGGCCAACGCCTCGGGCGGGATGCTCATCCTTGATGCGAAAATCGGCAACAATGCGATTGGCCTGTCAGAGCCGAAACACACGCGAGAGTTGGTTTCCGCTGCAGCGCTCATGCCCGATCCACCTTTGCTCCTGCATCAACCGGAACTTGTCGACCTGGACGGCGCCACGGTTTGCGCAGTGCGGATTCCATCAGGCCTGCGCCATGTGTACAGCCTGAAGGGCCAATACCTGATCCGTTCTGGACGCCGCAACCGGCCTTTGTTGCCCAACGAATTACGACGGTTGCTGCTCAATCGCAACGAGGTTGGTTTCGAATCGCAGGTGTTGGAGAAAGCCAGCCTGGACGATTTGGACCCGACCCACACCGCCGCCTTCCATCAACAACTCAATAGCGTCGTTGATCTGCCCGAACTGCTGCTCAGCCACGGCTGTCTGGCCGAAACCACCAGTGGTCTCAAGCCCACCGTCGCCGGAATCCTCCTATTTGGCGTTGAGCCCCAGCGCTGGATACGTTCCGCCGAGATCACTTGCGTCCGCTATCCCGGCGAAACCATGAGTGATGATTTCGTGCGTGCGGACATCAGGGGCGTTTTATCGGATCAGATTCGGAGCGCGGAGGCTTTTGTTTCCAGCAACATGCGCCAGGGCATGCGCATCCGCGGTTTGGCGCGGGAAGATACGCCCGAATATCCGATATCTGTGGTGCGCGAGGTTATCGTCAACGCCGTCGCTCATCGCGACTACAGTATTCGCGGTGACAACATTCGTCTCTTGATGTTTAGTGACCGCCTCGAAGTGTACTCCCCTGGCCGCCTTCCCGGCCATGTCACCGTCGATAATATTGTCGAGGAGCGCTACAGCCGTAACGAAGCGATTGTGCAAGTCCTTTCTGAATCAGGTTTTATCGAGCGCTTGGGTTACGGCATCGACCGCATCATCGCGGTTTGCGCTCAAGAAGAATTGCCCAGGCCGCAATTCGTGGAAACCGCAGCAGGTTTCAAGGTGACGATCTATGGACATGGCCACAACCTTGTGGGCGCAGCTCCGCCTGCTGGCTTATTCTCCCACCTGCAACTTAATCCCCGCCAGGAGAAAGCGTTAGCCTTTGTTCAGGAAAATCGCCGCATCACCAATCGCGACTACCAGCAATTGTGCGAAAACGCCAGCCCAGAAACACTCCGCCGCGATTTCGCCGACCTCGTCGATAAGGGCGTCCTGCTCAAAATCGGCGAGCGTCGGGCGACCTATTACGTGCTCAAGTGAAAAGAAATCCATGAATCTGCAAGACACGATCAATCAGGATTTGATCACCGCCATGAAAGCTGGTGATGAGATCACGAAACTGACGCTACGCAGCGTCAAAGCCGCCATCACCCGCGCCCAGAAAGAAAACAACAATCAGCCCCTGAGCGACGAGCAGATCATCGTCATCATTCGCAAACAGGCCAAACAGCGCCAGGATAGCATCGCCGCCTATCAACAGGGGGGACGCGCCGACCTGGTGGCCACCGAACAGGCCGAGCTCACTGTGTTAGAAAGCTATCTTCCCAGTTTGATGTCGGAGGAGGCGATTCGCGAGCGAGCCCAAAGCGTGATCGATGAAGTCGGAGCCAGCAGTATGCGCGATATGGGCAAGGTCATGGGCAAGCTCATGCCCGAACTCAAAGGCAAGGCGGATGGTCGTCTCGTCAATCAGGTCGTACGCGAGTTATTGTCCTAAAATGATGGCTCTTGTTGTAATCTCCCAAATCTCGTGACAGAAGAGCGCCAATCCATTCTCACTTCGACCCCGACCACGCCGGAAGGGGAAAGCGGCTTCCTGAGCCAATGGAGTCGCGACCCCAGCCGCTGGCGCGCTCGCTTCAATTTGGCCGCGTTTTGCGTATTTGTGGCCCTGGCGATCATGGCGTCGTTGTTGGTGGATTGGCCGATCAGCTCCAACCTGCAGATCAGCGTGGGGCAAATCAGCAAGACGAATGTCCCGGCGCCTCGCCCCATCACCTTCACCAGCGAAGTGCTTACGAAGCAGGCGCAAGACAGGGCGGCGGCCAGCCTCGCCCCCGTTTACGATCCGCCGCAAACTCGCATCGCCAGACAGCAGTTGGCGCGGGCGGAGGAGATCGTCGCCTTCATCGAGGTGGTGCGGAACGATCCCAACGCCACAGAAGAACAGAAGATCAACTGGCTGACCAGCATGGCCGACGTGCCCATCAGTGAACAGGTGGCGGCGCAGATGTTGGCCCTGGATGACGCCAGTTGGCAGGATGTCACAGAAGAGACGGTGCGCGTGTTAGACCGGGCGATGCAGCAAGAAATCAGGGAAGACACCTTGCAGTCGGCCAAACGCGCGGTCCCGAGCCTCGTCACCTTCAGGCTGAATGAAGACGAAGCCAGCGTTGTCACCGCCGTGGTGCAAGGGTTGTTGCGCCCCAACACCTTTCTTAACGATGAACGCACAGAGGCGGCCCGACAAGAGGCGATCGCCAATGTGGAGCCGGTTGAGCGCTCAATCGCTCAAGGTGAGATTATCTTGCGACAAGGGGATCGGGCGGACGCTCTGGATATCGAAGCGCTTGACGCTTTGGGCTTATTGCAAACGGAGCGCACCTGGCAAGATTATCTCTCGGCCTTCCTGATGGCGGGGTTGTTGACGGGGATGTTGGTGGCCTTTGTGATGCAACGCCAACGCCATTTCTGGTCGAATAACCTGCAGGTGTTTCTGCTCAGCAGCATCTTCATCGCCTTCGTCCTCCTGGCCAAGGTGATGTCGCCGGAGGCGACCCTACTGCCATATCTCTTTCCCCTGGCGGCGATGACCATGTTGGTGAGCGCGCTGATCGATCTCCCCATTGCCGTCGTCGCCACCTTGCTCATCGGCGCGCTGGTCGGCGTTTTCACGGATGGCAACATCGAGATTGTGGTTTATGTCGTGTTTGGGGCATTGGCCGGGGCGTTGGCGCTGGGTCGGGCTGAGGGACTGAATAGCTTTGTGCGCGCAGGAATTTGGATTATTTTGATCAATCTCGTCGTCTTGTCCGCATTCCGTATCCCCTTGTTCACGCCGTCCAACAGTGGGGATTTATTGGCGGTGGCCACAGCCACGCTGGTGAATGGCGTTTTCGCCAGCAGCTTCACCCTGGTTATTTTCTATTTATTGGGGCAGGTGTTTGGCCTGACGACCAATCTTCAGTTGTTGGAGCTTTCGCGTCCTACACACCCGCTGTTGCGGCAATTGCTACTCAAAGCGCCGGGCACGTACCACCACAGTTTGATTGTCAGCAATATGGCCGAGGAAGCCGCCAGCGCCATTGGCGCCAACGTGTTGTTGACGCGGGTGGGATCGTATTATCATGATATCGGGAAAACCGTGCGCCCGTACTTTTTTATCGAAAACAACACAGATGGCGTCAACCCGCACGATCGCCTGGACCCGTACACCAGCGCCCGCATCATCATTAGCCATGTGACAGATGGCATCGAGTTGGCGCACAAATTCAAGATCCCCAACGCCATTGTCGATTTCATCCGCGAGCATCATGGCACGACGCGTGTGGAGTATTTCTACTACCAGGCCTGTCAGGAGCATGACAGTCCTGATGAAGTCGATGAGAGCGAATTTCGCTATCCTGGCCCCAAACCGCGCAGCCGGGAAACAGCCATCTTGATGCTCGCCGATGGTTGCGAGGCCACCATTCGCGCCATGAATCCCGGTAGCCGGGAAGAAATGCTGGAACTCATCCGTAGCGTCATCAATCGGCGTTTGATGTCAGGGCAGTTGGACCAAAGTCAACTCACCCTGCGCGATTTAAGCCGGATTACCGACGCCTTTGCGCGGGTCTTGCAGGGCATCCATCATCCCCGAATCAAATATCCCAACGGCGTCGGCGCATCCACCACGAAGCAGGCAAGCGCTCCCACCGCACAACCGGCGACGGTGCGATGATCAAGATGATTGAAATCCATATCGACGAACCCTATCAATCGCCAGCACTCGAAGATTTGCTCAGAAAAGCTATCGCGGCCACGCTCACAGCCGAGAACGCGCAGGGCGATGTGACGCTCCTCGTCACTGATGATGACGCCATCGTCGATCTGAACCAGCGCTTTCTTGGTAAATCTGGCCCGACTGATGTACTCAGCTTCCCTGCTCAATCGGACGCCAACGCCTTCGTCCCGGCCCCTGGCGCTGAACCCTACCTCGGCGACATCGCCATCGCCTATCCCTATGCCGCGAGTCAGGCCGCACGTTACGGCCGTGAGGTTTCCGATGAATTGATTTTGCTGGTCGTGCACGGAACCCTGCACCTGCTCGGTTACGATCACGCCGAACCGGAAGAGAAGGCGACCATGTGGGCCCGGCAAGACGCCATCCTGGCGGGAATGCAAGCGCCATGAAGCACACAGCTCGCAGACTGATCGAAGCGTTTGGCTATGCTGGCGCCGGTATCGGCCATCTCATCCGCAGCCAGCGCAACGCCCGCATTCATCTGGCGCTGACGATCTTGGCCATTCTTTTGGCGCTTTGGCTCAAGATTTCGGCGGTGGCGTGGGCCGTGCTCAGCCTCACCATTGGCCTGGTGTTCCTGGCCGAAGCGCTCAATACTGCCATCGAAGCCGTCGTCGATCTTGCAAGCCCTGAAAACCATCCCCTGGCCAAGATCGCCAAGGACACGGCGGCCGGGGGCGTGCTAATCGCCGCCATTACCGCCATCGTTGTCGCTTTGTTCTTGTTCCTCCCTCCTTTGCTGACCCTGACGTCGCCCTGAACCCTCCCGCTGAGATGAACGCACACGATGACGCCGTTGGCTACGAAACCCTGCAAAGAATGGCGAGGGTGGAACGCTACAACGCCTGGATTTATCAGGAGTTTGCGGATGCAGTGGGCCAACGCATTTTAGAGGTCGGCTGCGGCATCGGCAACATGACCGAGTATTTTCTCGATCGCGAACTGTTGGTCGGCATCGATCTGCTGCCGGGCAGCGTGGCATTGACTCGCCAGCACTATGCTGATCGCGACAATGTGCTCACCCATCTGGGCGACATCACTGATCCCGACCTGAAAATTGCGCTCGACCATTATCATTTCGACACCGTGGTCTGTTTGAACGTGTTGGAGCACATCGAAGATGATCTGCTGGCGCTACGGCACATGCATGATGTGTTGGTCGAGCGCGGCAGGTTGCTTTTATTTGTCCCCGCCGGCGCCTACATGTACGGAACTCTGGACACGGCCTTGGGGCATTACCGTCGTTACGAGCGCGAAATGTTGGCCGACCGAGTGACTGCGGCTGGGTTCAGCATCCAGCGGTTGAGCTACCTCAATCTGGCGGGCATACCGGGTTGGTGGTTAAACAGCCGTGTGCTCAAACGCCAAATCCTCCCCACATCTCAACTCGACTGGTTCAATCGCCTGGCGCCGTTGTTCATTCACGGCGAGCGTTTGCTTCGCAAAGTATGGGATGTTCCTCTTGGTCAGTCGTTGCTTTGCGTGGCCCAGCGCTAAATGGCGGAGCAGCGACCACTTGCGTCATGGTGTAACTGACGTAAAACCTGGTAGAATCTATAGTATGGAATCCATGGCAACCAGGCCAATCCTAACCCCTTTGGCTTCCTCAGCTTCTTATTTCACGCGTCCAGTTCGGATTCTCCGCGACTACAAGATTCAAAACCTGCGACCAGACCTTATCGCCGGTTTGACGCTGAGCGTGCTTGTGCTGCCGCAGGGCATCGCTTTTGCCTTTATCGCGGGATTGCCACCGCAAATGGGGTTGTACGCTGGGATTGTGGGCGCGATTGTGGGCGGTTTATGGGGATCTTCTCACCATCTGCACACCGGAGCCACCAACACCGCCTCCCTGCTCGTGGCTTCAGTGCTTATTCCCATCGCGGCCCAGGGTTCGCCGGAGTACATTGCCGCCGCGGGCATGTTGGCCGTTATGGTAGGCGTTTTTCGGGTGTTGGTGGGCGTCGCCCGCTTGGGTGTTCTCGCTAACTTCGTGTCGGATTCCGTCATCGTCGGTTTCACGGCTGGCGCAGGCATTCTCATAGCCGTCGGCCAAATGCGCCATCTTCTCAGAGTAAACGACGGCGGTTCTACAGAGATGGTGACCCGACTGGAAAATCTGATCATTCACGCGCCGGAAACCCACCTCATCACTCTGGCCCTGGGCGGAGGAGCCATCGTCCTCCTCATACTCTTGCGCAGGTTTTTTCCCAAGCTGCCAGGGCCGCTCATCGTCATGGTGTTGGGCGCGGCCATCGTCGCCGTTTTTGGGTTGGATCAGCAAGGTGTGCGCATTACTGGCGAACTGCCACGCAGTTTACCGCCATTGGCTTCTCTTCCTATCTTTAACCTCAATCTGATATCAGATCTGTCGATGGGGGCGTTGGCGCTAGGGGCGATTGGCTTGGTGGAAGCCACTTCCATCGCCCGTTCCATCGCCGCCCGTTCCGGGCAACGCCTGGAAAGCAATCAGGAATTTGTGGGGCAGGGCTTGGCTTCCCTCGCCAGCGGCTTGTTTTCCGGTTATTCCACCTCCGCCTCCTTCAATCGCTCGGCCGCGAACTACGACGCCAACGCCCAAACCGGGCTGGCCGCGGCGTTTTCCGGGATCTTCGCCCTCATCGCCATGTTGGCGCTGGCCCCGGCCGCCGCGTATATCCCCCTGGCGGTTCTGGCTGGCGTTTTGATCGTGATCGGCCTGGGTATGATCGATGTGCCGGAAATGGTGCGGATCTGGCGCTCCACGCGGGGCGATACAGCCATTATGCTCGTCACCCTGTTCGCGACCCTATTCCTGCCCCTGCAATTCGCCGTGCTCACCGGCATCCTGATGTCGCTGGCTTATTACCTGCTCAAAACCAGTATGCCGGTCGTGTTGCCGGTCTTTCCTGACGACGCTTACAAGCACCTGGAGCCACGGCCCGGCAAACCCCAGTGTCCACAATTGGCGGTGCTTGAGGTGCGCGGCGATCTGTACTTTGGTGCGGTGGGGCATGTCGAAGATGCGATACTTGAAAACATGCAAAAACACCCGCACCAACGTTACCTGACCCTGCGAATGCAGAATGTGCAGCATATCGACATCAGCGGCATTCATGTTCTGGAATCCATTGTTCGCCATTATCGAGAACTGGGGGGCGACGTCTACATCAGCAAAGTGCGGCCAGCCGTACAAAAACGCATGGAAGCCGCCGGCTTTGTGACGCTGCTGGGCGAGGATCACTTTCTGGAAGTCGATGAGGCCATCCCCTTCCTCTTCCAGCATGTCTTAGATCCCGCCATCTGCATCTACGAATGTGAAATTCGCGCGTTTCTCGAATGCCAGAATCTCCCCCGACCAGACTACCACCTCGACCTGCCCGGCAGCGTCGAAATCGATGAAAGCAAGCTCAGATTCATCACAGCCAAGGCGCTGCATCACCGATTGGCGCAACCCGATCCGCCCCTGGTCGTTGATGTGCGCGAACCGCGTGAATTCAAACGGGGGCATATCCCCCAGGCCATCAATATTCCCCTCCCGCAATTGGTCACCCGCGCCACGGAGCTAAAAGCCAACTTGTCTGTGGTGTTGGTTTGCCGCACTGGTAGGCGTAGTCATCGGGTGGCGCAGGCCCTCTGCGACCAAAACTGTACGGGCGTCCAGATCCTCGAGGGGGGAATGCTCAATTGGGAAGCCGCCAACCTGCTCGTAGCGATTGAGTTCTAGATCACTGATTATTTTTGGAGAAATTTACCATGCACGAAATTCCAGAACGCAACATGGGCTTTGGCCTTGTAAGGGTGACTGAAGAGGCCGCCGTCGCCGCCGGGCGCTGGATGGGATTGGGCAACCGCAAGGAAGCCGATCAAAGCGCCGTCAACGCCATGCTCGCGGCCCTGGAAACAATCGATATGGATGGCGTGATCGTCATTGGCGAAGAAGGAAGACACGGAGGGCAATCCCCTTTTGATAGCGGCAACCACGTCGGCAACAAAAATGGGCCGGAAATGGACGTCGTTATCGATCCCATTGATGGCACTCAGTTGTTGATCGAGGGGCGTCCTGGCGCCATCTCCGTGGTGGGGGTGGCGCCACGCGGCTCTCTGTGGTCCCCTTCTCCGGCCATCTACATGGAAAAAATCGTGGTGGATCGGGAAGTGGCCAGCGCCTTGGTTCCCGAATGTCTCGATGCTCCCGCTGCCTGGACGCTGGCGCTTATTGCCCGCGTCAAGCAGAAAGAGATCCGGGATCTAATTGTTTTCATACTCGACCGTCCGCGCCACGCCGACTTAATCGCGGAAATTCGCATGGCTGGCGCACGCGTGGCCCTCAACGACGAGGGAGATATTGCCGGAGCCATTCTTGCGGCCACGCCTGGCAACAATGTCGATGTGCTCATGGGGATTGGCGGCGTCGCTGAAGGCGTCACCGCCGCCTGCGCCGTCAAGGCCCTGGGCGGAGCCATGTTAGTGCGCATTGCTCCGCAGTCAAAACAAGAACACGAAAAAATCATGCAAGCGGGTCTGGATCTGAATCGCGTTTTGACCTGTGACGATCTGGTGCAGAGCGATGAGATATTCTTCGCCGCCACCGGCATCACCGACGGCCCTTTGTTGGATGGCGTGCTGTATCACAGTGGTCGCGCCTGGACGCATTCCCTGGTTATCCGCGCCGAGACCGGTATTCGCCGCGAAATTCGGGCGGAGCGTTTGGTGGAAGGTTGACCCCGCCCGAAAACATCATGTCGCCCTAGCGCCGATCATTAATCGTGAAGGATTGGGTTGGTGAACATGTTTCTGACGATGTTGGCCGCAACCAGCAGCGCCTCGGTTCGCTGACGTGCACTGAGCGTTGTCAGGATCGTATTGGTTTCGCGCTCTGTGGCGCTAATGACGAGAACTTGTTTTGGGGGGCGGCTGGCCGGGGCGCCAGTTCGGTAAGGTTGATGGATTGAATCTACGAGCATGTGAAATTTTCTGTCGCTTGGTTGGGTGTTTGGCAAACCTTCATGGTGGCATGAGTAGTTACTTCACATCCCAGTATAGCGAAAGGATCGCTCGACTCAATGGTATTTTACTTATGAAGGCCTTAAGCGAATCTTAAGGCCGGGATTATCGATATGCGGCCGGATCAAAAAGTGTGGCGGCGAGAAGTTTTTCCAGGCGCGGATCGTGGCGATTCAGGCTTCGCCTGTCTACGAGAAAGTGGGCGATTCCCTCAGCCACATAGACCCCGACATCTTGCTGCGCCTCCAGGCTGATGCCATATCCCGCCCGGAAACAACCCTGAACCCCGCCAACGAACTGTTCCCAACCTTTCAACGCTGGTTCGACCTCTGGCGCCTGTCCCCACCCCACGATGTTGACGACGAGGCGCCCGACCGGCGTCAAAAAGCGCACAGCATCCGCAATAAATGCAAGTTTGAGCCAGGCGACATCCACCAAAATGCGCTGACGGAACAGGCTATCGCCGGAGACGAAGCCGTGCTGCTGGTGATTGAGCACGATATGCCCTCGAGACGTAGCAAGCCAGCGTTCGGACAGTGGCTTTGGCAAATCCCCAATCTGCGTGAGGACGTCGGACATTGCACGGGCGGGGTTAGCAAAATGCCCGGAAACATGGCCGGGCGAACGAGCCAGCGCCTCCGGCTGGATATGAATGCGAGGATAAAGCGGGTGAGCAGACATCAACAGTGAAGTGGTGGGGGAAGATAGTCGTTCTCACTGAATACGTGTCAGAAAAATCTGATAGATCGGCTCACTGATTTTTGCGAAATAGACTTTTTGGGGCCCGGTGACGTAAACATAATCGCCTATGATGCCATAGCTTGCTCCTTCCGTGTTGGCCCAGTGCCAGTTGATGTCGATTTGCGCCTCGGGCAGATCGGGCGGCGAGTCGTCCCAAGCCGACAGGCTGCCATTCCTTGCGTTAATGATCGCTCTGAACACCTTTGAGCCGCGGATGACAAACAAACTGTCTCGTATCACAAACATGTCACCAAGATGGTTGCCATTCCCCTCGGGGAGATCGCCGCTGTCGAGCCACGATTCAGACGCTTGCGCCATGTTTTCTTTGATATGAATCCGGTAGATCTTGGATGACAAACGATCCCCCATGTAGATGTAGCCTTCGCCACTCGAATCTGGCTTTTTGTAAAATGCAGCCTTGTTTGGGTTCTTGGTAGGGGTGACGATCCCTTCCAATTTCTGGAAATAGGCGTTTTCTTGTGCAATCGGTGCGGATGTGCGATGCATATCATCAAGGTCGTAGCTATAGGACGTCATATCAAATCCGCCCAGATGATAAATGTACGCATGTCCGGTGGCGGCGGGAACATAGACTGCGGTGTCCCACATGTATTTGGCTCCGGAAAAGGGCTTATGAATTGCTGGATTCTCTAATAATCGAATCCCTGAAATCAATCCCGTCCCCTGCTCTATGACATATCTCCCAATGTGACCGTTCCGAAAGTGATAAGCTGTGTTTTCAGTTGCCACAGCGGTATAGCCATGAGGGCCTCCGCCATGGTCTTGCAGCGCAATCGCCCACGGTGTCAAGCTCCCATCCATGCGTTGCCTGGCGAAATAGACGATACGATCATTCCCGCTGTCGGTTTGGGTGTGGACATAGAAGTTGGACCCCACAGCAAAGGAAGGAAGAGGGTGGGAGCGGTGGCTCCCGTCGGCAAAGGGCGCTGTTTCTCGCCACGGGCCAAGGATGACGCCGGGCGATTGCGTCTGAGTGACTGTTTTGGTGGATGTCAGCAGAAGTGTAGCGAATATGAAGCCGAAGAAAAGTGTTTGTGTGAGACGATGTATGGATTTCAATCCGATCATTTTTTATTCCCGGAAAATTGCGCCGACGCTCAGGCCCTGGTGAATGCGGTGGATGGTTTCGCCCAGCAACGATGCGACACTCAACACGACCAGTTTCTCGCCCAACCTCTCGTGGACATCCGGGGCGATGGGCAGCGTGTTGGTGACGACGACCTTGCTAATGGGCGACGCGGCCAGGCGGTCGGCGGCGGGTTCGGAGAAAACAGGATGCGTGGCCACGGCAAGCACGTCCTCAGCGCCATGTTCCTTGAGAAAAGCGGCGGCGCTGCTGATGGTTCCAGCCGTATCGATTTCATCATCGATCAAAAAACACCGGCGTCCCGCGGCATCACCGATGAGATTGAATATCTTGGTGCGCTCCCCTTCCAGTGACCGGCGTTTTTCGATGATAGCCAACGGCAGTTGCAGCGTCTCGGCGAAATGGCGGGCGCGGCGCACGCCTCCGATGTCTGGCGAAACCACGACGGCGTTCGCATGTAGATTCTGTTCACGAATGTAATGAGCCAGGATAGGGCGGGCAATCAGTTCATCGGTGGGGATGGTGAAAAAGCCCTGAATCTGGCCTGCGTGCAGATCAACCGTCAAAAAACGGTCGGCCCCGGCGACGGTGATGAGGTCGGCCAACAGGCGGGCGGTGATGGGTACGCGCGGCTGGTCCTTCTTGTCGGTGCGGCCATAGGCGTAATAGGGCACGACCGCGGTGATGCGCCCGGCGCTGTCGCGACGCAAGGCGTCGATGGTGATCAGCAGTTCCATCACCATGTCGTTGACAGGCTGGCCAAAGGGTTGAATCAGAAACACATCTTTGCCACGGATGCTCTGCTCCAGGCGCACGAAAATGTTCTGATTGGCGAATTTCTTGACCGTGATCTGGGCGGGAACGACGCGCAAATAGTCACAGATTTCGGCGGTGAGCGCAGGATTGCTCGTACCGCTGATGACTTCAATTTCGCCATAAAGACCTTCTGACACGTTAATCTCTCCTGGGCTTAGGAACAAAAGTGGTCGATGAGCTGACGGGCCGCGGTGTAGGGATCGCGCTGGCGGGTCACCACATCTTGAACGACTTGGTTGATTCTTTTCGATCCGGCGTCTTCGAGCAATTGCTCCAACAGGGCATCGCGCAAGATTATGCGCAGCGATGTGATGGCTCTGAGTTGTTCGCGCAGTTGGCGATCGCCGCTCTGCGCCAGATACAGCCGGTGCGCCTCCACCGCGTCGAGCAGTTCGACAATGCCCTGTTGCTGCGTGGCGATGGTTTTGACGATGGGCGGCATCCAGGCCACATGGTCGGAAGCGTGTTCCGGCATCTCCACCGGCAGCAATCGGCCATGGTGCATGACATGATGTTTTTCAGGCGCACCCAGGTTGAGCATCATTTTCAGAGCCATCACGGTGCGGTCAGCGCCATCCCGATCCGCTTTGTTGACAGCGAAGATGTCGGCGATCTCCAGGATGCCCGCCTTGATGGCCTGCACCTCGTCGCCCAGACCCGGCGCTTCCACCACCACCGTGGTGTGCGCCGTGCTCGCGATCTCGACCTCACTCTGTCCCACCCCCACCGTCTCGATGACGATGCGGTCGAATCCGGCGGCGTCCAGAGTCATAACGACATCGGCGGTGGCCTGCGCCAGGCCGCCCAGGCTGCCGCGCGTGGCCATCGAGCGGATGAAAACGCCGGGATCGCCCGCCAGGTCGCGCATTCGCACCCGGTCGCCGAGCAACGCCCCGCCGCTGAAGGGACTGGTGGGATCGACGGCGATGATGCCGACCGTGAGTCCTCGTTGCCGGTATGCCCGGGCCAGGCCATTGACCAGCGTGGATTTGCCTGTGCCAGGCGCGCCCGTGATACCGAGGATGTGGGCGGAGCCAGCGCGAGGGTAGAGTGCAGCCAACAACGGTCGGGCGAAGTCGCTGTTATTCTCGATATGGCTGATGGTGCGGGCCAGGGCCCGGCGGTTGCCCGCGAGCAGGGCGGAAACCAATCCATCGACGGAGTTCAAGCGGGATGAAGACATGATGGTGGTGCGTGGTGCATGGTGCGTGATGCGTATGACCAAGAAAACGGAACACGGAACACGCAATACGTTTCACGCCATCTCCGCCTCGATGAAACCAACGATTTCCTGGGTGGCCGTGCCGGGGCCGAAAATGCCTTTGACGCCCATCTCATTGAGTTTGGCGATGTCTTCATCGGGAATGATGCCGCCGAGAAGGACAATGACGTCTTCCATCCCCGCCGCCTGCAATGACTCCAGCACTTTTGGAACCAGGGCCATGTGCGCTCCCGAAAGAATGGACAGGCCGACGACATCGACATCCTCTTGCAGGGCGGCCTCGGCGATCATGTCAGGCGTTTGGCGGATGCCGGTGTAGATGACCTCGTAACCGGCATCGCGCAAAGCGCGAGCGACCACTTTTGCGCCCCGGTCGTGGCCATCGAGGCCCGGTTTGGCGACAAGCACTCGGATTTTTCGGTCTGGCATAGCGGAATTCCTTGGAGAAATGTAGATCGGTAGGCGGGGAAACCCGTAGACCGGTAGACCGGGAGATCGGTTTCCTGGGCTACTGGTTTTCCGGTTTCCTGGTTTACCGGTGTACCGGTTTCCCGGTCTCTACATTAAAAATAAACCGGCTCGTGATATTCGCCAAAAACCTGGCGGAACACATCGGTGATCTCGCCCAGGGTGGCGTAGGCGCGCACCGCTTCGATGATGGGCGGCATCAGGTTGTCATCGCCACGGGCCGCGTCGGCTAGCTCGGCCAGCGTTTTCTGCACCCGACCGTTGTCTCGCTCCGCCCGCAAGCGCTCCAACCGGGCCACCTGGCGGTCGTAACCCGCGGGATCCATCTCCAACAGGGGGATCTCGAGGGGCTCGTCGGCCACGTACTCGTTCACGCCGACGACGGTGCGCTGGCGGGTGTCGATCTCGTATTGGTAGCGATACGCGGCCTCGGCGATCTCTTTCTGGAAAAAGCCCGCCTCGATGGCCGGGACAACGCCGCCAAAGGCCTTGATCTGCTCGAAGTACGCGTTGGCCTGCTCCTCCATCTGATCGGTCAGTTGCTCCAGATAAAAAGAGCCGGCCAGGGGATCGATGGTGTTGGTCACGCCCGATTCGTGGGCGATGATTTGCTGGGTGCGCAGGGCGATGGTGACGGCCTTCTCGCTGGGCAGCGCCAACGCTTCGTCCATGCTGTTGGTGTGCAGGCTCTGCGTGCCGCCCAGCACCGCGGCCAGGGCCTGGATGGCCACGYGCACGATGTTGTTTTCGGGCTGCTGGGCGGTGAGGGAAGCGCCGGCCGTCTGGGCGTGGGTGCGCAGGAGCCASGAGCGCGGATTYTTGGCCCCGTACCTGTCYCGCATGGCCCTGGCCCAGATGCGGCGCGCGGCCCGRAATTTGGCGATCTCCTCGAACAGATCGTTGTGTGCATTRAAGAAGAAGGARAGCCGRGGKGCRAAMTCRTCGATRTCCAGYCCCCGCGCCAGSGCCGCTTCGACGTAGGCGAAACCGTCGGCCAGGGTGAARGCSARCTCCTGSACAGCCGTGGCYCCGGCCTCGCGGATGTGGTAGCCGCTGATGCTGATGGTGTTCCACTGCGGCAACTCGTTGGCCCCGAACTCGATGGTGTCTGACACCAGGCGCATCGAAGGCGCGGGTGGGAACAAGAATTCCTTCTGGGCGATGTATTCCTTGAGGATGTCGTTCTGGATCGTGCCTCGCAGTTGCTCCCGCTTGTAACCCTGCTTCTCGGCCGCCACGATGTACATGGCCCAGAGCATGGCCGCGGGCGAATTGATCGTCATGCTGGTGCTGACCTCGCCCATGGGAATGCCATCGAAGAGGATTTCCATGTCGGCCAGGGAGGAGATGGCCACGCCGCACTTGCCGAACTCGCCCAGCGCTTCGGGCGCGTCACTGTCGTAGCCGTAGAGCGTGGGCATGTCGAAAGCGACGGAAAGCCCCATGCCACCCTGTTCCAGCAAGTATTTATAACGCTGGTTGGTCTCTTCGGCGGAACCGAAGCCCGAAAACATGCGCATGGTCCACAACCTGCCCCGGTACATGGTGCTGTGGACGCCGCGCGTGTAGGGGAATTCCCCCGGCATCGCCAGATCCCGCTGGTAATCCAGGTCGGCGATGTCGAGCGGCGTGTAGATGCGGCGCACCGGCACGGAGGAGGTGGTGATAAACTGTTGCTGACGCTCCGGGTGGCGGTTTAGTGTCTTCTTCAGGGTCGTATCGACCCATCGCTCCACGTCCTGGCGGAGTATTTGCAGTTGTTCTGCGTCGAACAAGGGCATGAGGGCCTCCGTGAAGTGATCAACGTTTGGTGGGAATCTGAACGCGAAGCCCGTCAGATTCGATGTCATTGTACATCACGGGCCGCCAGCTTGTCAGACTTTCAGGAGCGCGATGATCGGTGCTATTCATTGCCTCCAGGCCATCTTCTCGAAGAACCACACGGGCAGAACCGGCGCATCGAACAAGCGACGCTGGTTGGAGCCATCGGGACGCATGACCCAGATGCCCCAGGAACCGCCGTCGTCGCTGCGCCAGGCGATCCAATTGCCATCGGGCGACCACACGGGCAGGCCATCCGAGGCGGGACGATTGGTGAGGCGCTTGCGCCCGGAGCCGTCGGCGTTCATCACGTAAATCTCGAAATTGCCCTCTTCTTCGCTGATGAAAGTGATTTTTTGGCCGTTGGGCGACCAGGCGGGCTGACCGTCGCTACCGCCGGTGGTGAGACGGGTGCGGCCCCCGGCGTCGGCGTCGGTGATCCAGATGCCACAATCGCCGCCGAAACAGTTGCGGAAGGCGATGCGGTTGTCGGTCGGCGACCAGGCGGGGTATTCGCCGGGGCCGAGGAAGCGGAGACCGCTGCTATCGCTGTTGACAATGTAGATTTCCATATTGCCCATCACGGCCAGACGGTCACCGCCAGGGCTGAAGCTGGGGTAGAGGCCTCCCGGTAAAACCCTGTGGGGGTTGCTATAATCATTGTTCATGATCCAGATGCCGATGTCGTCGCGATTGGTCAGGGATAGCTGTTGAAAGGCGATCTGCTGGCCATCCTTGCTGATCGCGACCTGTGTCCGCCAGGCATAGAGAAATTTCTTCTCTCCGCTGGCGAAATTATACTCCCAAAGTTCCCACTGGCCGGCATCGAGATTGGCGTTGGAGTAGAGCATGGTGCCGGGGACCGGCAGGCGGCTTGGGGGTGGGCGTCACTTCAGGGGTGGGCGGCGCTTCCGCTACGGCGATGTTCTCGACCGCGCCGCTGATCTCGACCAGGTCTTCTCTAACCCAGGCCATTTTCTCATCCCCCACATCGAATTGATACCAGACGCCGTCGCTGGCTTCGTATTGCCCGACAATAGCGTAGCTATCGCCCTGCGCTCCTTTGCCGACGACCAGGTAGTTCGTGCCCGGCCCGCCGCGCAAGTTCACAGCCTTATTGAACGTCAGTTGCACGGGCTCCGGCGCGGGTGTGTCGGTGGGCGGAATCGGCGTGTCCGTCGGCTCCGGGACAGGCGTGTCGGTGGGCGGGATCGGTGTATCGGTGGGAGGAACAGGCGTGTCGGTCGGAGGAATGGGCGTATCCGTGGGAGGGACAGGCGTTGCGGTCGGCGGAACCGGCGTGTCCGTGGGTTTCGCCGCGGCCGTCTCCTCGATGGCTTTGGCCACGGTAGCGCTGATGTCCGGTGTCGGTTGGGCTGCATTGCAGCCGGTCAGGGCAAGCGCCGCCACGATCAAGGCTACAGCAACGAGCGCGAATCCAAGACGATTGGGTTTCATGGGGTTACTCCTTGGTTTGATGTGGTGGGCCGGCTCCTTGGTGTGAGGTGGGCGAGCACCATCTGCCGCGGTTGCGACCCCATGATTGGTGTTCCAGGTTCGTGCAGGAGGGAGGGCTGTGCAAAACGTCAGGGTTTGCATCCTCTTATCCCTATCTTATCACACAAACACGACATTCACCTTACAGAAAGCCGAGAAAATGATGTAATTCCCGCAATCGTGCGCTGTCATCATTCATGCAGGCCAATCAGCGCCATCGTAGTAGCGCGTGCCCTGATGGCCGCGGCGGGGAATGGGCGTTTCCAGGCGTTCGCCAGGGCACGCCACCAGGATCAACGTGCGCGGCCGCCCCGATTTCGGATTGACATGACCGGGAATCAGCTTCTCGATGCGCAATCGCCCGACCAGTTGGTGCTCGAAAATGGTGTACACGTAGTCGCCGACCGACACTTTGGGATTATTGCCCGCCATGTGAAATTCATACTCGGAGATGGAGCCGTCGTACAGGCGCTCGACCGCGGCGCGGCCTTCCTTTTTAGGGATGGTTTTGGTGATGCCGAAATTCATGGGCTTTGCTCCTTGAGGATGACGTTCGCTTGCTGCCAACGGGCGATCTCCGTCCCATCCGCGGGGTTGTAGAGAATGACGAGGAGCGACACTGGCTGGTCGGGAACAGTACCGAGCGGCAGGTCGTAGCTATCGAGGATAGTCTCTCCTGGTCGCCAGCGGGTGGGCGGATAGCTGTTGTGCACGGGGAAATCGTCGGTTTGGGCCAGGAGCGTCCCGGCCGGGCTTAAAACCCGGGCGGAGATCTTAAAATCGGCCGGGATTCTGGTCCCCACCAGCCAACGGAGGCCCAACCGCACGCTGGGGCCGCTGCGCGGTTCCCGCAGCACCGCGTCCCAGCCAGCAAGCGCGACTTCGGGCGTCAGTTGGCTGACCGCCTGGCCACTCGGCCTGTCGTCGGGGATGCCACCCGCCGGCCAGATCCGAATCAACGGCCCCTCGGCGCTCAGGCTGAATTGCTCGGCCAAGCCCGCCACGGGCCGGGTCGTGTAGGTGGGATAGGCCGCCTGCACACCCGCGGCGATTGCGGCCAACCGCGCATCGTCCCGGTCGGCGGCGATGGTCTTCACGTCGGGGCGGACGCCTGCGGTTTCCTGGAAGTAGCGCAGCAGGGTCATTTCACCCAGGATGCCGACCACGGTTCCGTCGGGGACGACGCTGGCGAGCATGTCGCGGCCGTAGTCGTGCACGCCCCAAGCGCGGGCGGGCGGGGCGCTGCGATCCTGGTCGGGCAGACGCTGGAGGGCGAGATAGGCGGGCCAAAGCATGAAGATGCAGGAGAGGATAATGGATAGTAGGTATTGGGTATTGGGTATTCGCTGCCAGAGCCAGGTGAGGCCGATGGCGATGAACAGCGCCCAGATGATGAAACTCGGGATGAGGAAGACTTCGATGTCGGCGACGAGATACCAATTGGCGAAAAGGAGGTTGGTGAGGGCGATAAGGAGGAGGAAAACGAACTGGCGGGGCCGTTTTTTCCAGAGCGGCAGGCCGATGGCCGTGATGACGATGCCCAGCCAGCCGTATTGCTGAACCAGCAGCCCCAACAAATCGAAGATATTGCGGTCGATGCCGAAGGGATTTTCGCGCAGGAACGTGCTGTATCCGCCCCCCAGCACCCAGCCCCAAAAACCGATTTCAGCGTAGCTGCCGTCCAGGGAGCCAACGCCGGCCCGTAACGGCAGGATGGCGTAGAAGAGGAGCGGGACGAGCATCGCCAGGATCGGTTTGAGCCATTGGCGGGGTCGCCGAATCAGGTCGGGTTCAGTCCAAAACACGAAGACGAGCGCCGCCGGCATCAAAAGCAAGGTCAAGCGATGATGCGCCAGCCCCAAGCCGATGCTGAGCCCTGCCAGCGCCAACCATTTGTCTTGCTCCCCACCTTCGGTTGCTGCATCCCACCGCAACAGCGTGTACACGACCAGCAGCGTGAGCAAGCCCTGCAAGGCGTAGACCTCGGCGATGGTGGCTTGCGACCACCACACCGGGCTGACCGCCAACAGCAGCGCCGCCACAAACGCCGGAATCAGGCCCCCGCCCAAGCGTCGCGCCACCGCGTACAGCAACGCCACCGCCCCGCTGGCTGCCAACGCCGAGAACAAATTCACGCGAAAAGCCGCGTCGCCAAAGGGGACGACGACCGTCAGCAACCAGCCCAGCAGCGAGTACAGCGGGTAGCCGGTGGGATGAACGATGGCGAACGTGGGCAGCGCCAGTTGCAACTCCAACGAATCGTCGAAAACAGTGACGACGGTCGGAGCCAGCGTGGCCAGGTAGAGGCCCAGACTAACGAAAAAGAGCAGGAGGGGCGGGATGAATTTTCGCATGATCGGCTTGTAGCAGTCGTTTTCGCACCGTTTTCTCATTTATGACGCAAAAACGACTACTACGAACGAAACCAATCACTTCGTCGCAAACGTATCGATCATCAACTTGGGATCGCCGAGGGGATAGAGAATGGGACAGGTGCAGCCGTTGTCGATGTATTCCTGCACTTTCGCTTTCACATCGTTGGGGGTGCCGCTGGCCGTGATGCGCATCACCAAGTCGTCTGGAACCAGGTGCATGGCGCTGCGAATCTGCTCTTTTGTGGCGGGCCAGCCCAGGATCGATTGGATTTCCCGCACGGTTTCTTCGCTCACGCCGCTGGCTTTGGCGATGTGCGGCTGCTGGGCCAGATACTGCGTCAACATCCAGCGCGCACCGTCCAGCGCCTTCTTGTGATCATCGTCCACCGAACAGATCATCAACTGCGGCCGGTCGATGTCGTCCAAAGTCCGGCCAGCCCTCTTGGCCCCAATCTCCAGTCTGCGCAAGGCCTCCAGGTTGTATTCTGGCGGCACGCAATAGTTCAGGACCGCGCCGTCGGCGATTTCACCGGTCAGTTCCATCATCTTCGGGCCAGTGGCGCCGATGTACACAGGCACATTGCGCGGTTCGCGGCGGCCATGCACGACGTCCAGTTCGATGCCATCCACATGATGAAATTCACCGTGGAAGGTGACTCGCTCCAGGGCCAATAAGCGCTTGAACACAGTCACCGTCTCACGCATGGCCAACAAGGGTTTGCGGCGGGTGATACCGACATTGCGAGCCAGCGGATCCCACCAGGCGCCGATGCCGCAGATGATGCGGTTGGGAGCCAGATCGTCCAGGGTGAGATAAGTGGCGGCCAGCAGGCCGATATTGCGGGTCCAATTGTTGATGACGCCGCTGCCGATTTTAACGGTTTCGGTAACCGCGGCGAATGCGGCCATAGGCACGATGGCATCGCGCACCAAGCGCGATTCCGCTTGCCAGACCTCCGTGAATCCCCGTTTTTCGGCGTATTGCGCCAATTCCATTCCTTGGCGGATGGGATGGGCGTCCTGCAGATAAAGTGCGACTCGTTCCACGTTGACCTCCTCGTCAGAAAATATGGGGTTGACTGGTAAACACTTGTTAAAACCGATAGTACGATGATGAGCGTGTGCACGACATTGTAGCCCGAGCAAGTCGTCAGGTCAACAATGACGCCTGCGAGCCCTGACGCGATTCCCAATTTCTAACCGCATTCTCTTCTCACTCCCACTTATCCACTAGATGTAGTGGTAATCCACAGGGTTATCCACTAGTCCTGGCCATGCCGCGCCCGAAACCTGGCTCTGTAGGCTCAAGTATTGCAGGATCGATCGGCGTTCACGCTACTCCCGTTTGCTAGCTGGCTTTGGTGAATAGATTTGGACGACGTCCTGCTATTTTGCCGCTTACGGTGCGTTTCTTGTAAGATACAGAACCATGACCGAAGTCTTGCTGCATGATTTGAGCCAGCAATTGCAGACCCTGTTCGAGCTTGAACAAAATTATGATGCCGGATTCGCGCTTGGCCGGCATATTTTGCGCTACTGGCCGCGCCATCTGAGCACGTATGTGCAACTGGGGCAGGCCGCGCTGGCGGTTGGGCTTTACACCGACGCCGCGGATCTGTTGCGCCGCGCCTTGAGCACAGACCCCTTGGCCGGCGAGTTGTGGGCGGGGCTGCGGCAGGCGGCGTCGGCCCTGGGCCTGGAAGAAGAAGTGAACGTCGCTCGCCAACACGAACGGGATTTACGCACCTCGTTTGGCGGGCCCGGAGCCAGCGATATGGCCCGAGCGACCGTTGCGGCCTCGGTCGAAGATTGGCCGCAGGCTTTGCGTTATTATTACCGGGCCTACGCCGCGGCGCCCGAGCGTATGGATATTGCTCTGGGCACGGCAGCAACGCTCTACCGCGTCCACCATTACGAAAGCTGTTTGAACATCTCACTCACGATTTTGGAGCAGTTGCCCTATTGCCTCAAAGCTAATCTTCTCGTCGTCCGTTGCAAACTGGAGTTGGGCGGTGCGCCGGAAGAGATGAAGCCCTATCTGGAAACGGCCCATTCCCTCGACCCGGATGATATCTATGCCTGGCGTTGGTTTGGCGATCCCACCGAACCGCCCCCGGAACCGCGGGCGACGCTGCCAGCCTGGGAGCGGGGCGAAAAATCAGTAAACCAGTAGACCGGGAGACCGGCAAACCAGTAGACCGGGGAATAGGCGTCCTGGTCTACCGATCTACCGGTCTCCTGGTCTACCCGCCTACCAATCCCTTATCCACTTGTCTACTCATCCTGATTCCTAAACAAAAACGGAGCTAAAAAACAATCATGGAACGCACCTTTATTATGATCAAGCCCGACGCCGTGCAACGCGGTTTGATCGGTGAAATCATCCGTCGTTTTGAACAACGCGGGCTCAAGCTGGTCGCTATGCGATTCGTGCATGTTTCGCGCGCGCTGGCCGAAAAGCATTACGCTGTGCACAAAGAGCGGCCTTTCTACGCCGGGCTGATCGAGTACATCACATCCGGCCCGGTTGTGGCCATGGTCTGGGAAGGGACGAACGCCATCCAGGCCGCGCGCAACACCATGGGAGCCACCAACCCCGTCGACGCCGCGCCCGGCACCATCCGCGCGGATCTCGGCATGGAAATTGGCCGCAACCTGGTTCACGGCTCCGACGGCCCGGAAACCGCTGACTTCGAGATCGGGCTCTGGTTCGGGGACGATATCCCCGGCTGGGAGCGCGACGCGGATCGGTGGATTTTTGAATAATTGGTACTGGATATTGGGTATTGGGTATTTTCCCGTTTGCCGTTAACCTGCGAATACCCAATACCCAATATCAAATATCCCATCCTCACCCGACCATCCTTATGACCCCTCCCCGCATCGCCGTACTCACCGGCGCTGGCGTTTCCGCAGGCAGCGGCGTTCCCACTTTTAGGGACGCCGCCGGCAGCCTCTGGCGTCAGTACAACCCTCAAGATCTGGCTACGCCAGAAGCATTCCAACGCGATCCTGTGACGGTTTGGGAATTCTACGATTGGCGGCGGCAGCTCATGGCTGATTGCCAGCCCAACGCCGCGCACGAAACCCTGGCCGCGATGGACGCCGTTTTGCCAGACTTCACGTTGGTGACCCAGAACATCGATGGGTTGCACCCCCTGGCGGGCAGCAAGCGCATCCTCTACCTGCACGGCGACATCTGGAATCTGCGCTGCACGTCGTGCTCGTACAGCGAAGTGAACCGGCAGGCCCCACTAGACCCCTTGCCGCCCATCTGCCCGCAGTGCGGCGAGATGTTGCGCCCTGACGTGGTCTGGTTTGGGGAGGCGCTCGATCTGGATATCCTCCATCAGGCGAGTGTGGCCTTTACCTTGGCCGACATCGCCCTGGTGATTGGCACATCGGCGGTGGTTTACCCGGCGGCGCAACTTCCTCTCAATACGCTGAATCGTGGCGGGAAACTCTACGAATTCAACATGGAGCGCACGCCCCTGTCCGGTCTGGCCACCGCCACTTTCCTGGGCCCGAGCGAGGAGACGCTCCCGCGCTGGTGGGATGAGCGCCGCCAGGCGTGGGGGCTGTAGTCATGCGTCGTTTCATCATCGACTCCGACACCGCTTCCGATGACGCCGTCGCCATTTTGATGGCGTTGCAATGGCCGGATGTGCAGGTGGACGCCATCACCATCGT